>CAUSBF010000259.1:0-2506 GCA_963529595.1 uncultured Campylobacter sp. | reverse complement strand
GCAAAACCTTAGCCATCTTATCCTTGATATTTTGCACAATCGGCGTAAAATCCTTGCCTTCATCTTCGCTAGTATCGCTTTGAGCTAACGCAGTCTGCGGCGCTATGGAGTAGCTTTCTTGCGGCAAATCATTTACGGCTTTTAATGCTAGATTATCTAGAGCGTTTATCGCTTCGTCAAATTTTGATTTGTCCGTATCCGCATCCTCGCGCAAGAGATTTCCGATAATTTGCTGGATTGATTGATCGGTCTGAGACGAGACATATTTTCGTACCGCCTCCTCTAGGCGTTCGTTGCGGTAGATATCAAATTTCGCGCGATTTAGCGCAGCTTTTAGCGCAGCAGTGTCTTTTTTATCAAACGCAGCTTTAGCGTTATCCAGCTCAGTTTTAAATTCCGTATAGACGCTCATCCACGGCGAAGTTGTACCGGATGCTGCGGAATTCCCGCCTGAGGCTGGCGCAGAAGTGCTGCCATCGCCTCCGTCTTGATACTCGGCTACGAGACGATGACCAGATTCAATCACAGGCAGAACCTCGTCAATCTCGCGATTTAGATTATCGATCATCGCTTGGATCTCATTTAGAGGCTTTTCTGCTTTGATCGCTTTACGGATATCGCCGAATTGCTTCTCCATATCGTAGGATTTTTTCTGACTTAAATTTATGCGAATGCCGGCTTCTAGATTTTCAAAATGCCCAAAATACGCCTCTTGAGTTATCTTTCTAGCCTCAGAATTATTACCATCGACATAAAGCTTGATCGCTTGAGCAAATTTCTCTTTTATCGTCGCTGCTTCGGCGCGATAATCCGTATCTGCAAAAAGCATAGCAAGCGGAAAAATTAGAGCTAAAACCGCAAATTTAAAAAATTTCATCTGAACCTTCTTGAGTTAAATTCATACATTAAATTTCAAAATCGAGCGGCAATTATATGTAGAAAAATCTTAAAAAGTAATAAAAAAAGCGGTTATCATAAAGCACGAAAGCGGCTAAATTCTCAATTGCAAGAGCTTTTTGATAGATGGAATTTAATAGAATTTAGGATATGGCGGAATTTTAAACGGCAGTCGGATTTTGCTCCGACTGCTAAAATTTTAGTGAAGTTTCGACCAAATTTTACTTTTCCAAAGACCTGCAAAAACAGAAAGGATCAAGAAATAGATCATAATATTTATGGTTGTAGCTTCACGCTCAGCTTTTTTGCTGTCGCCTACATCAGCCAGATACTCCACGACCTTGGCTTCAGCGTTTTCGTTCAAGCCTACGCGCGGCATCGAAGTGCCTGGAAGCTTCTTTTGCGTATCATTGATAAATTCGTGCAGATAGTTGGCGCCCTTGGAACGGATCATCATCGAAAGATCAGGAGGCGTCGAGCCCATATACGCAGCCAAGCTAGCCTTGTCGCCGGATGCAAAGAGCTTATCATATTTGACGTCGTGGCATCTTAGACAAGCATCCTCAAAAACCGCCTTGCTTAAAAGGAATTTTTTCTGCGCTTCATTTAGTTCGGTGCCTTGCTTGATGCCGCTAGCAGCAGCCTCAGAGGCGATTAGCTTATCCTCGCTAGGAGCGAGCGACTTTAGATAGGCTACGATATCGGCGATCTCTTGATTTAGATCACCGCCTGCACCGAAAAACCCGGGCATCGGAAAAGGCTTTTCATCGCCAAATTTCTGATCTAGCTTAAGAGCCATGATCGGATCTTTGATGAGCGCAGCTAAGAATTTATCGGTGTATAGATAGCCTGCGCTGCTAAGATCCGGAGGATTGACGCCGTATGCGGCACTAGCGCTTGCTGCGTCCATAGGAGCGGGGATATTTGCACTTTTTACTCCATGACATGCGGTGCAGCCTGCATTTGTAAAGGTTTCGGCGCCTCGCACGGCATCGCCTTTGCTAAGATCGATTTTATTTATCTCATCCCAAAAAAGCACCGTTTTGTCTTGTTGCTCTTTCGCACTAGCAAGGGCTTTTTTAGAATTTTTTATCATCGTCTCATCTCCGCCCTTTTCTGCTGCGGCCAAAGCGCTTTCTGCTGCGGCTACGTTATGCGCGGCTAAAGCCGTATCGCCTGCTGCAAAGTCATAATTTACCGGATCGGTGTGCGGACTGAGCTTAGTATGAGCATAAGGCTCGATAAACCAGTATAAAATTCCCACACAAAAAAGCACCAAGATTAGGGTTCTTATCTCTTTCATGGCTAGACCCTCTTTCTTTCTGCGATTGTAATTAACGGAAGCACTACGACGAGCAATCCGATATAGATGATCGATAAGGCAAAGCCCCAGTATTTATTTTCGATACCGAGTTCCGCGCCGTCTGCAGGGAGCTTGCCGAAAAGGCTAAGCAGGATCATGTCGATTACCAAAACCCAGAACCAAATGAAAAACGCCTTGTTTTTGTGTGCAGGCGCTACTACGCTGCTGCGATCAAATAGTGGGATAAAAAATAGCGAAACTCCAGCGAAGGCAAAGGCGATAAGCCCGATGTCAGCGGCCTTAAGT
>CAUSBF010000258.1:0-2513 GCA_963529595.1 uncultured Campylobacter sp. | reverse complement strand
TCATAATGATATTTTGCCAAGCACTGATCTACACGATTTATAATATCATATTTCTCGATATCCTCTTTAGAAATATATTCCGCAACAAACGCCATTCTCTCCTCCTCAAAATTTAATTCTCGGATTATACTACGATATATTTATATCCGCCTATGCGCTAATATATAATGTATTTAAAATTTAAAACTGCTTTGATCTACTCAATTTTAAGGTCTTTTGCTACTCTAAATTTTAAAATTTAAAATCTGCGAAGGACGGGTAAAATTCTAAATTTCAAAGTCTCCGCACTGCGCTAAATTTTAAAATTTCAGACTTACAAAAGCGGATAAATTTTAAAATTTCAAACCCATGTAGGCTAGATAAAATTCCAAGCCCGCGAAGGACGAGCAGAATTCTAAAATTTTATAATTTTAAAATTCCATCCTACTTCGTTTTCTTTACGGTATCTTTACTGGTCGTTGCGTTGGCGTCGATGTAGCCCATCTGGGCGAGCTTTTCGTAGATTTGCATTATCACGGGACCTGCCGCGCTTCCGCCTCCGCCGCCGTGTTCAACTAGCACCGTTACGGCGTATTGCGGCTTGTCATACGGCCCGAAGCTAGTCATCCAGGCGTGAGAGCGGTGGAAGTAGTCCATATCAGCCTCTTTCATTCGCTTTTTGGCGGTCTGAGAGATGCCTACGACCTGCGCGGTGCCGGTCTTGACGGCTAGAGGGACTACTGCGGTATGGATGAGCTTGTAGGCGGTGCCTCCGTCCGGGTTGTTGCCGACCTCATACATGCCGCGTCGCACGAGGGGCAGCTGCGCCTTTTCTTTCGGCGTGAAAAGCTCGGTAGGAGCAAATTCTACCGGCTTGCCGTCGATGCTTTTTAAAAAATGCGGAGTGATAGCCTTGCCTGAGGCGATCTGCGCGGTGTTTTTAGCCACCTGCATAGGGGTGACGAGCACGTCGCCTTGACCGATCGAGGCATTGACCGTCTCGCCCTGATACCACGCGCGCTTAAATTTCTGCATTTTCCAGGCCTTATTAGGCATCGTGCCTACAAACTCATTGGGTAGATCGACGCCCGTTTTGCTACCGAAACCCAGACGCTGCAGATACGCGGACATATAGTCGATCCCCACCAGCAGCGAGCCTTCGTAAAAATACACGTCGCAGCTGCCTTTAATCGCCTCTACTAAGCTCACGCGGCCGTGACCCCAGCTCTTCCAGCAGCGAAATTTTCGCCCTCCAAGCTCTATCGCGCCGCTGCAAAACACGCTCCAGTTTTCGTTGATCTTGCCGCTGTTTAAAAAGCTCATCCCCACAGCCATCTTAATGACCGAACCGGGCGGATAGAGGCCGTTTACGAGCTTATTCGTAAACGGATGGCGCGGGTCTTTTATCAGCTCATCCCACTGCGTCTGCGAAATTCCGCCCACGAAGGTGTTTAGATCGTACTCGGGGAAGCTGCCCGCCGCGATGATAGCGCCGTCGCGCAGATCCATCACGATCGCTACGCCGTCTTTATCTTTAAAAATTTCCTCGAGGTATTTTTGCAGCTCAAGATCGATGGTAAGCGAAATTTCGCTACTGCTGGGCTCCTGCATCGAGATCTCCTCCACGACCTGATTTAGCGCCGTAACCTTCGTCTTGCGCTCGCCCTTGCTGCCCTGCAAAAGCTCGTTATAATACCCCTCGACGCCGCTTCTGCCGTTGTATCCGGTAAGCGCGCTTAGGGGGTTGCTTTGGATATCCTTTTTATTGGCGCGGCCCACGTAGCCGATGATATGCGAAGCAAGCGCGCCGTAAGGGTAGAAGCGCTGCGAAGCGGGCGAAATTTTAATATTTTCGTGCAGGCTCAAGCTCGCGAAATGCTCTATCGTGGCGTTGTAGTCCAAAAACGGCACGACTTCGATAAAGTCTTGATTATAAGCGGAATTCGCGTCCTTGTAGCTCTTGCTCATCGCGGTGACGTTGAGATCTTTGAAGTAGCGCGAGATATTATTCAGCTCGCTTTGCAGCGCGGCGTCTTTTAGATGCGGCGCGATCGATAGCGAAAAGCCGAGATTATTTATCGCAAGCGGGCGACCTTTGGCGTCTAAAATTTGACCGCGCACCGGCGGGATGTATTCGGTGGAGATGACGTTGTTTTTAGCGACCTGCTCGTAGAATTCGTTCGATTTGATCGAAAGATAATAAATTCTAACCAAAAGCATGCTAAAAAATAGTATCACAAATACGAATACAAACTTCAGCCTCATACCAGCCGCCCCTTAAAAAAGAGCAGAGCAAGCAAAATTTCAATCACGATGTAATTTAAATACTCGCCGCTTAGGGGCAGATACTCGCTCTTTTTGATCGCAGAGATCGCGTTGCTCACCACAAAGACCAAAACATAACTAATCATCACGTAAAAGCAGATCAAAAAATTTCTAAATTTAATATATTTAAATGAGTTTTCATAGACCACGAAATAAAATATACAATACGCGATAGCCACGCTAAATAGGTTAAATCCGTGGATCTGCTC
>CAUSBF010000257.1:0-2536 GCA_963529595.1 uncultured Campylobacter sp. | reverse complement strand
AGGCAGGGGCTTTTGAGCTTCATTTTGAAGATGAAGAAGGGCAGAAATAGATGAAAATCGCCTATCTTTGCTGCTCCAGATTTTACGGCGGCGTCGAAAAGATCGTGATCGACTCGCTAAATGAGCTTTGCAAAAGCGAGCACGCGGCGCTAATTGTGCCCGATAGATGCGAGTTTTTACAGCGCTTGGATGCGCGCGTGCAAATTTATCAGTACAAAAGCCGCGACAAGCGCTACAATCCGTTTTTGTTCGCTGAAATTTATCGGTTTTTACGCTCAGGCGGATTTGAAATTTTACATTCGCACGGCGCCAAAGCCGCGCAAATCGGCTTTGTAGTCGAAAAATTTTTAAGTCTTAAGCTTGTCGCGACCAAACACAACGACCGCAAGGCGCCCGTTTTCAATCGCGTGCGAAACGTCATCGCAGCCTCGCGCAAGGTTGCAACCACGATAAATCACGCCGCGAAGGTGATATATTTCGGTATAGAGCCGCGGCGGGAGTTTGCAAATCATGAGATTTTCGCATGCTGCAAGGATGCGGAGGGCGCCGCAAATAGGGCGCTTGAGAGAAAAAAAGATGAGCGCGGCGACTCGGCTAGCGGCGCGTTTGCGTCGCAAAACATGGCTGGCGCTACATTTGCGTCGCAAAATATGGCTGGCGTTGCATTTGCGTCGCAAGATATGCCTGGCAGGGCGGGTGTATCGCAAGATAGGGCTTTTGATGCGGACGCATCGCAAAATAAGACTAGTAGCGTATTTGTATCGCAACAGGGCGCAAACGCGGCGGCAGGAAATTTTAAATTTAGTATCGTTGCAGTCGGCAGGCTCGATAAGATCAAGGGTTTTGATCTTTTGATCCGCGCCGCAAGCAAGCTGAAATTTGATTTCGAGCTTAAAATTTACGGTCAGGGCGGCGAGAGGCAAAATTTGCAAAATTTAATCGATTCGCTAAAATTGCAGGACCACGTGCGGCTGTGCGGCTTTTGCGATGATGTCGCGGCTGCGCTTGCCGCGGCGCACCTGCACGTCATCAGCTCGCGCAAGGAGGGCTTTCCGGTGATTTTGATCGAAGGTATTTTTTATTCGCCCGTGCTGATATCTACCCGCGTGGGCGGAATTTCTGAAATTTTAAGCGAGGAGTTTTTATGCGAGGCGGAGGATCTGAGCGCCAAAATCGATGAAATTTATCGAGATTACGGCAAATATGTCCATGCTTTTGCGCAAAAACATGCCGGTCTTAAACAAACTTTGACGCTGCAAAATTATATTAGCTCGCTTAAAAATTACTACGAGGAGCTGTTATGCGAAGCCTAAAGATCGTGCATTGCGGCATTTTCAACGAATACGACGACGGCAGTTTTTTCTACGGTATGGAGCGCAAGATCAGCCACGGTCTCGTTCGCTGCGGACACTTTGTCTATGATTTCAGCTACCGCGATTGGGAGCGGAGCCTGCGCTTTTGCGGGCTGAAAAACAGCGGGCTAGAGAAGATGAATGCCAAACTCGTTAGCGTCTGCGAAAATATCGGCGCCGATCTGCTTCTAATCGGTAAGGGCGAAAAGATCAGTCTTGATGTGCTGCGGGCGATAAAATCGGCGCTTCCTAAGATCAAAATCGCGATCTGGTACGTCGATCATCTGCAAGAAAAACGGGAATTTTTCGAAAAATTAAGCTTCATCGACGTGTTTTTTTGGGCGAATGCACTGAGGCTGCGCGATCTTTCAACGAGATACGGCGCGAAATTCGCCTTTTTCCCAAACATCTCCGACGCGGCGTTTGATAGATGCCTAGACGCCGCTAAAACGACCGATGTGATCTACATAGCGCGCGATTATCAAGAGGACGTGAGGTATAAATTTGCGCTTTTGTTGCGCGATTTTTGCGAAAAAGAAGGGCTTAGGCTTAAAATTTTTGCGAGCCTCGGCGCGCCTGCCGTATTCGGCGATAAATTTCATCGCGAGATCGCGGCTGCGAAGATTGCGATAAATTTTAATCGCGACGACGAGCTTGAGTGCGCGCACGCTCATAAATTGCTCGGCGCGAGCGACCGCATGGCGCAGTTTTTGGGCTGTGGCGTCTGCACTTTTAGCCCCAAGATCGCGGGGTTTGAGCGGCTTTACGAGGACGGCTCGGAGATAGTTTATTTTGACAGTCCTGCGGATTGCTTTTCAAAGATCAAATGCCTTCTTTCTAGCGGCGAATACGCGCGCATCGCGCGGCGCGGCAGAGCCAAGACGCTAAGGATCGCAAACGCCGCCCGAGTGGCAAAATTTATGCTTGAGACGATCTTTGAAGAGAGCTTTGGCGCAGATGCCTGCGGTGAAATTTCTGATGAAAAATGCAGCGAGAGCGGCGGCGAACGTCACGACGCACCAAACGGAAGAGATAAAAACGAGCGGGGCGATTTTTATAGCGAGCCTTACGAATGGCGCGAGTTCGTATATAAAAACGGAGAGAAATTCAGATGATTTATTTTGTAGCCTTTCTGATCTTTGCCGCTGCAGCGGGCGTTTCGCTGCGGTATAACTGGTGGCGGA
>CAUSBF010000256.1:0-2540 GCA_963529595.1 uncultured Campylobacter sp. | reverse complement strand
ATTTTAACTTTCGCTAGGTTCCGTATTATGCTACTACTTAGTTTTTAAAATATGCAGTAGTTAAATCTCATAAAATTATACGTTAAATTTAGCGTAAAATTCAACGTTAAATTTTTCGCTAAATTTTATAATTTAGCTATTAGGTACTCAAAATAGCACTGAAAAATATTATAAATTCTAAAGCGAATCTTTGAAAGCTGAATTTCAAAATTCCGTAAAATTTTAAAATTTAATGCCTGCAAAATCTGTAAATTTTACAAAATTTCGTCAAAATTTAAAATTCATAGCAATCAAAGGCGGTCATTTCAGTCGAAAAATTCTTAACTTTGCACTTGCGGCTCGAGAATTTTGCGCGAGTTCCTGCGCATCCGCCGTTATAGGGCTTTTGGTTAGGATTTTACCTAACGAATGCCCGCCGCCGCATTCGCAGCGCATAAATTCTCTAGGACAGACGCAATCGCGCTCCCACGCCTTAAATCGCTCCTTTACTATGCGATCTTCAAGCGAATGAAACGAGATTATAGCGACAGTTGCATTAGTTAGAATTGAATCGCGCGATTTTTGTTCGATGAGATCAAGTAGGCGTTTTAGCTCGCCAAGCTCGTCGTTTACCTCGATGCGGATCGCCTGAAATGCTAGCGTAGCCGTGCTGATGCTGCGCCCTTTAACGGGCTTTATTCCGATTAAATTTGCCAAAGCTTTGGCGCTTGTTAGCGGTGCGTTAGCTCGTGCAGTAGCTATTTTAGCAGCGATTGCGTTAGCGTTTGTTAGCTCGCCATATTCGTGGAAAATGCGCGCCAGATCCGCTTGTGAGTAGCGGTTTACGACATACGCCGCATCTAGCGCTGCGCTCTCGTCCATTCGCATATCCAGCGCGTCGCTTTTAGTGGAGAAGCCACGACAGTTTTTATCTAGCTGAAGCGACGAAACGCCAATGTCGGCTAAGATCCCACGAACTGCGCGGAGCTTTTGCTCGGGCAGAATTTCTAAAATTTCGCTAAATTTTGCTTTGTGAATCTCTACGCGATCTTTAAATTTACTGAGCCGCTCGCGCGAAAATTCTATCGCTTCGGCATCTCTGTCGCAAGCGATGAGTTTAAGGTGCGGATTAGCGGTCAAAATGCCCTCGCTGTGCCCTCCGTAGCCTAGCGTGCAGTCGATAACGTAGCCGTCCTCAATCTGCGAAAATGCTGCGATCGTTTGCGAAAAAAGCACCGGAATATGTGGAGCTTGCACCTGAATTTATCCTTTTGAAATTTCTAATCCTATATAATAGCGAAATTTTTTATAAAGGCAAGAGATGGACGAGTATTATTATGAAATTTTACGAAAAATTTCGCTTTCGATGTTTAGAGATAGGCTTTTTGGGATCTTTCACGGCTCGATTTCAGCAAAAATTAAAGAAAATCAGTTCTTGATCAACAAAAAAGACGCGATTTTCGATAGCCTGAATAGGGATGATTTTATAACGCTGTTTTCAAAAAAAGACTACCGCTGGCAGGATGCTAGCATCGATAGTGACATACATATAAATATCTACAAAAATATAAAAGAGGCAAAATTCGTAACCTACGCGACACCGCCATATCTCGTCGCATATACGCTGGAGCATGATTTTATTTTGCCGCGAGATTACTTTGGGGTGAGCAAATTTAAGCGCGTTGAAATTTACGATCCTAAGAACTACGACGATTGGCACGAGCGCGCGCCGTATGAAATTTGTAACTATATGATAAATGAAAATAGCGATATAATGGTGATTCGCGGCTATGGGGTTTTTGCTCATGCAAGGAGCGCGCAGCAAATGGCGAAAAAAATAGCGATTTTAGAAATGAGTTCAAAGCTGCTTTTGCTAAGCTAAGATTAATGTATACCAAATCATTTACTAACGCGTTATAATTCGCTAAAAATGCCTATTTTTCAGCCTTACATAAGGTTTTATCTGTATAATTACTAACAAAAAATTTCTTTAGTTAGCTATTTAAGGATTTAGATGATAGAATGGATGCAAAAGCATAAGAAGTCGCTTATACCGACGATCTGGATAAGTACGATAGCCTTCGTGGGCGCAGGCTTCGTCGGCTGGGGCGCATATGATATGAACGCTAACCGCGCAGGCTCAATCGCTAGAGTAGGGCAGATTTCAATAACGAATCAAGAATATAAGATAAAATCAACCGAGTTATACAATAGATTAAACGCTATGAGCGATGGGCAATTTACTCAAGAACAAGCCAAAAATATGCATCTAAATCAGATCGCAGTAGATCAGCTAATCGGCGAAGCGTATTTTCTAAATTTTGCTAAAGACTTAGGCGTTCAGGCTAGTGATAAAGATGTGGCGGAATTTGTGCTAAACTCGCCGAATTTCCAAGAAAATGGTGCATTTAGTAAGGAACTTTACGATAATGTCGTAAGGAATTCAGGACTTACTAAAAAGGAATTTGAGCGCAATCTACAAAAGGTCCTAACTTTAGAAAAGCTCGGCAAAGCGCTAAAAATAACGCCTAGCCCTAAGATCGTAGAAGCATTTGCAGCAT
>CAUSBF010000255.1:0-2542 GCA_963529595.1 uncultured Campylobacter sp. | reverse complement strand
TGCTGCTGGGCGAATATGAGCTAAATTCCTTCTTTAGCGAGCTTAAAAAGATGCCACGCTCCATCGCGTGCGAACAGAGCGAGCATAAGCAGGAGCTGATGGCGCGGCTTGCCGCTAAATACGACCTACATATCGTAGCGCCGATAATCAGAGCCGCTAGCGGCGCGATTTTGAGGCAGGCGGGCATTTTCGGCGGCGCGACTCAAAAAAGTGCGCGCTGCGGCGGCAGCGAAAATTCCGTAGGCCTTAAAAGTGAGCCTGGTTGCAAGGGGGAGCTAAATTCCAAGAGCAATTTAAATTCCAACGATGGTTCAAATTCTAAAGGCGCTTTAAATTCCAAAAACGAGCAGAGTTCCAAAGGCGGCTTAAATTTCTGCGGCGCGCACGCTTTAAATTTCAAAGCCGCAAATTCCGCAGACGGTTTAAATTTAAGCGCTTCGATCCCAAGTAACTCGAACGCTTCAAATTTAAAAGCCGAAAGCCAAAAAGATGCGAGCGAAGAGGAAATCTTTTGCGCGAGCGAAAACGAGCCTATCTGGGTGAAATCTTGCGCGAAATTTTCGCCCTCGGAGGTGAAATTTTACGATCAAAATATCCTGATGGATTATCCGCACTGGAACGAGGAGGGCTTTTTCGCCAACCGCAAAAGCCGCAAAATCGGTAAAATTTCGCCGATGATCTTTAGCGAGGGCGGCGTGAAATTCGGCGTCTGCTTCGGCTACGAGGCGCATTTTGACGTATTTTGGCGCTATTTTATGCAGAAAAACGTCGGCTGCGTGCTCGTGCCGTGCGCCTCGACCTTCGAAAGCGGCGGACGCTGGCGCGAGCTTTTGAAGATGCGCGCGTTTACAAACTCGCTCTACGTCATCCGCGCCAACCGCATCGGCGAGGCGAAATTCGGCGAGAGCGAGTTTAAATTTTACGGCGAGAGCTTCGTCGTAACCCCTGGCGGCGAGATCGCAAACGAGCTGAAAAACGAAGAGGGCGTGCTGATGTGCGAAGTGGACGCGGACGAGATCGCTGCAGCGCGCGGGCTGTGGAAATTCCGAAAAAATCTAGTCAGTAGGGGGCTTTTATGAACTACTTTCACAGACAGATCCAGCTTTGGGGTGAGCAGACGCAGCGCGCGCTTGCGGACAAGCGCATCCTGATCATCGGCGCGGGCGGACTTGGAAGCAGCCTTGCTTACGCTCTGGGCGCAAGCGGTATCGGGCGGATCAGCGTCGTGGATTTCGACACGGTGGCGCCTCATAACATCCACAGGCAAATTTTATTTACGCTCGCAGACGAGGGCAAATTTAAAGCGGATGTTTTCAAAAGCCGCACGGAGGCTCGCTACGACGGCGTGAGCGTAGAGGTACATAAGAGTCGCGCGGAGGAATTTTTCGCTAGCGCGATAGGCTCGGGCGAGAAATTTGATCTGATTTTGGATGCGACCGATAATCTCGCCACGCGCGCGCAGATCGATGCGTTTGCTAAGCAAATAGGCATGCCGTGGGTGTTCGCGTCGGTGGACAGCTGGCAGTGCCAAGTCTGCTTCGTGCAGAATGCGGATTTTAAATTTTTCCCGAGCCTAAACGCGACGCCTGCGGGCATAACGGCTGCGATCGTGATGTTTGCGGCGAGCTTTGAGGCAAACCTCGCTCTGCGCTATCTAGCGGGGCTTGAGGTCGAAAAAGACCTGCTTTACTACGCGAACTTTTTTGGCGGCGAGCTGGAAGTTAGGAAGATAAAATTGTAGTTTTAGCTCGGGCTAGTTTAAATTTAAGCCCGAGCTTGCGAGTTGACTTTATATCAAAAAGCTAACTTTGAGCGTGTTGATTTAACTCTTGTTCTGTCATTTTATTCTTCTTGATAAATTTCATTTCTTATTCCTGAGCATATATCTTTTATATGTGATATTTTTGTCTACTAAAAAAATATCGCCTGGATTGTCACGAGCAAATTTATAAATTTCCCAATGCTTCTCTTTTGTATTTATGTAGTCTATATACTCTTTGATAGTAAAATTCCTATTTTTCATTTTAGTTTTATATAATTCTTCCCATTGATTTTGATCATAAAATCGCGCTTCTACTAATTCTTTAGCATCTTCGCTCCTATCCCCGCAAAATTTTTCATAGAATTTAAGATCGCTATTTATAAAATATGTAGTATTCAAATCCGTTGGAAATCTATCATCACCCAAAATAGATAATATTTTTAAATAATTTCTCTGACAATCTTCAAAGGCTCTTTTTCTAATAACTTCGCTTGGCTGACCAGGGATATCATATCTTAAAAATAAATCTAACATTTTGTCATAATCTTTCATAATATTAAAATTTACATATAAAGATCGATTTTTCTTGAATTCCTCGGGGTCTTTAACATATCTTTCTTTATCGTAATTTGACATTAAAAAATTGCCTATATCATCAGTCGTTATATGTCCATTGCGGCTATCTTCAATCCTAGCCATATACTTGAGTGGTCTAAATCCTTTATCAAATAGAATTTGTAACATCTCAATTTGGTTATTTATCATTAAGATAGTAAATAC
>CAUSBF010000254.1:0-2547 GCA_963529595.1 uncultured Campylobacter sp. | reverse complement strand
AGGCTCTTTCAGACATCACGGGCGATAAAGATTTCGCGCCTAAAGACTACAACACGGACTAGCTCGGCTACTCGGGCATCATAAAGCGAGGCGTGGGCGGGCGCCGCTTCAATCAGCAAAAGGAGCTCAACGCCGAGCTTGGCAAGCTGCGCAAGCAAAAGATGGAGCTCGAATACGTCAAGGTGCCCGATAGCAAGGACGCCGACAAGGTCGAAAAGGCGATCAAGCACAATGAAAAACTCGAAAAGATGAGCGCTTCGGAAAAGGCAAAAAAGCAAAAGCAGATCGATCGGAAGCTTGAAATTTTCAAAGAGGTGGCGGATGCTGAGGGTTTCGAGTTTGACGTGCAGAGCCTTAAGCGGCTACGCGACGAGAAAAAGCAGCGCAAATTCGCGCCTAAGAAATTCGATCCTGCGCTAATCTCCCGCCCGCAGATCGGGAAGTTTTCGCGGCAGTAGCCCGCCGCGGCGAGTTTATAAAATTTAGGACGCGCCGCCATACAATCACCGCGCTCAAGGGGTCCTCTCTCCTCCTTGGGCGCTATATCAAAGAGAGAGAAGGAGAGAGATGCAAAACCAACGATTTCAAATTTTCAAGAGTTTTCTAAAATGAATATTGCGACTATCTTTTCAGGCATCGGCGTAGCGGAGATGGCGCATCGCAAAGTATTCGGCTGTAGCGGCACGATCTTTGCTTGCGAAATCGACAAATTTGCGCGCCGTAGCTATGAAGCCAATGCGCTCAACTACCAAAACGTGCCTTTCTATGAGGACGTCCGCACCCTAGACGCTACGAGGTATCGCGGACAAATAGGCATACTTGTAGGCGGCAGCCCCTGCCAAGACTTTTCTATTGCGGGAGAGCGAGCGGGCACGCAGGGAGATCGCGGCAATCTTATTTGGCAATACTATCGCATAGTGAAAGAGTGCCGCCCGGAGGTTTTCGTATTCGAGAATGTCAAGGGCTTTCTATCAATTGAAAAAGGCAGAGCCTATGTGAACTTCCTGAACGCCTTGCGCGATCTCGGCTATCACTGCCACGCCGAAATCCTCAACACCAAAGACTACGGCATACCTCAAAACAGAGAGCGGCTCTACGTAGTGGGGTTTTTGGATGCGGATAGATATTTTTCCTTCCATTTTGCGCCGAAAAAGCCTTTGAAACTCACGCTCGGGGATATGCTAGAGGCCTGTGTAGATGAAAAATACTTTTTGAGCGAGCGCGCAATTGCCGGAATGAGGCGAGAAAATCTGAAATTTAAAGGGCAATTCCGCCCGATTTCGGAATTCAGGGGCATAAGCAACACCTTGACTACAAATCCCGGTCATCGCAGAACGGATACTTTCATCATCCAACGAGCGCGAGGCTTCAACAATGGCGGCGAACTTGAGCTTTGTCCTACGATCAGCTCAAATTCTTTCGCGCAAAACAATCCACTCTGCAGCGAGCGCATACGTAAACTCACTCCACGTGAATGTTTGCGCCTGCAAGGCATAGATGATGATTTCAAAATCGTGGTGAGCGATACACAGATATACAAGCAGGCGGGAAACGCTATGAGCCAAAACGTCGTAGAGATGATACTCGGGCAGATAGCAGGCTCGCTGAAGAAAAATTTTAAATTAGGGGCATAAATAAAAACGGCGCGATCCTAAGACCGCGCCGCCTCCCGCTAATGAAACTTTCAAACCCTATAAGGTACGCATTTAAAAATACAAATTTCAAACTCCAGCGGAGTAAATTTACACGATGAAAACGGCAACTGCTTGACGTTTTGGAAATACAAGTTTCAAACTCCAAACGGAGCGGGATTGCATGTAATTATATCCCCGCGCCGCTGAAACTTCCTTAAAATTTCAACCGAAAAGATCAATCTCTCGGTTGATTTTCATATGCTCGTTTTGTAGAAACCGCGCATACACCTTGATTGTCATGTCTAAACTCGCATGTCCTAGTATTTGAGATACCCATTTCAAAGGGATTTCGCCCCTCACCGCGCGCTCTACCATGTGGGTTGCGAATGTGTGGCGGGTATGTCTAGCACTTCGGTATGGGATACCGCATTCAGCTAGAAATTTACGCCACCTGCCGTTTCCAAAAAGCGCCGTAGAACCGAAAAGATGATCTTGCTTTCGCGAAAATACCCACTCGCTATCTCTATGCTTTTCAAGCTGGGCGATGTATGGCAAAAGCGGCGCAAATATCGGCACGATCCTATCCTCTCCTGTTTTGGTGCGAGGCCTGACAAGCCCGTCCGTGAGGCTCTTGCTGATCGATATGCTCATGGCTTCCGTATCTATGTCATCCCAGCACAAAGCCAAAATTTCGCAGCATCGCGCCCCCGTATAGAACGCGAAAGCAAGAAAGCTCTCAAGCCGCCCGCTGGCCCTTGAAAGCATCAGATCCACTTCCTCCGCCGAGAACGGATCTGTTTTGCTGCGCGGGATCTTTGGGTATTTCGCGCGCAGAAATGGATTTTTTGCAAGCTTTCCGGCTTCTACTGCTTGCTCGCAAGCTCTGCGCCAGCACAGCACGACGCGTTTGATA
>CAUSBF010000253.1:0-2608 GCA_963529595.1 uncultured Campylobacter sp. | reverse complement strand
ATAAAGTCGCATTAGGTTTCGCTTTTAAATTTGCTCTTTAAATCCGTCGTTATTTTCGCTTACTACTTCTACTTTTTCGCCGTTTTGCACTCTATTTTTGATGATCTCTTCGCCGAAATCCGACATCAAAAGCAAAATTTTCTTTAAATTTTTACCCCTTGGGCTTAGAGAATATTTGATCCGCAGAGGTACTTCGTTATAGACTTTTCTAACGATTCTTTCGTCTTTTTCCAGATCCCTTAGCCAGGCTATTAAAACCTTTTGCGAGATGTTGGGGATGAGTCTTCTTGGCTCGCCAGTCCTCATAGAATTGTTGCCCAGATGACACAAAATGCTTAATTTATACTTGTCTTTTATAATCTCTAGCGCAGCTTCTATAGCCAAATGATAAATTTTTTCCACTTTTTTGCTCCTTACTTTGTCGCCAAAACGTCGTAATTGTAACTTTTTTGTACCTATAAGACAAAAAGTACCGTCTTGAAACGGGTTTCGTAACCGCCTAGAATATCACAAAAATTAAGGAGAAAAATCATGAAAAATAAAAATTTCCTTGCGCTTTTTGCGCTAGCTACTACCTTTTTCGCCATAGGCATAACGGAGTTTATCAGTATCGGCGTCCTGCCCTCGGTAAGCGAGGATTTTAACATCAGTGTTTCGGCGGCGGGACTCATCGTCTCGGTATATGCGTTAGGAGTAGCCGTAGGAGGACCTTTGGTGACGCTTTTTACCGCTAAAATGAATAGAAAAAATCTACTCATCGCAATGCTCGTAGTCTTTATCGTCGGGCATTTGATTATGGGATTTGCGCCAAATTTTTGGACGCTACTTATTGGTAGGGTCGTCGCTACGGTCGCTCACGGGGTATTTTTCGCGATAGCCGCGAGCATAGCGGTAAATTTAGCCGAGCAAGGCAAGGGCGCAAGCGCGATAGCTTTTATTTTTTGCGGTTTTACCGTAGCCACCGCCATAGGAGCGCCTTTTGGAACGTATCTTAGCGATACGTTCGACTGGAGGGTGCCTTTTTTTGGGCATCGTTGTCGTCTCTTTGGTATCGCTAGCTATGACGGCGATCCAAGTACCTAGCCAAAAAGCGACTACCGCGCCTAGTGTCAAAGAACAGCTAAAACTAGCTGCAAACGGCAAAATTTTATTGGTTCTTCTCGTTACGATCTTGGGATACGGCGGGACGTTTGCGACGTTTACGTATTTATCGCCGATCCTACAAGAAATCACCGGCATAAGCTCTAAATATGTAAGCATAGTGCTGGTCGGATACGGCGTGATAATAGCCGTCGGCAACTCTTTAGGAGGTAAATTCGGCGACAAAAACCCGGCCAAAGCCGTCTTTTGGATATTTACGGCTCAGTTGGCGGTGCTTTTGGGATTTTATTTTACGCAAAGCAATCTCGTTTTGGGGCTAATAAGTGTGGCTTTGATGGGTTTAGCGGCATTTATGAGCGTGCCCGTACTTCAGTCCTTGATCTTAATTCTAGCCAAAAAGTATGCTCCAAACGCCGGCGATATCGCATCATCGCTTAACATATCGTCGTTTAACGCGGGCATAGCTCTTGGGCGTTATTCGGAGGCTATGCTCTAGATAAATTCTCTCTAGGCGCCACTTCTTTGGCTGCGTTTTTGATGAGTGGCGCGGCGGCGATTTTGAGCGCGGTAGCGCTTTTAGACCGAAAAGATAGTTAAATTTAGCGTATTGTTCTATTTTTTAAGAGATACTGCGCGGTCGCATTTAGCAAACGATTTGAAATTTTAAATTTCGCATCGACGGGCTCAATTTACGCCGTAAAATACTTAGTTTGCCTCTGCCTGATTTATTTTTGCGCGCAGTTTTTGGGCTTGTCCCGAGCCGCAAAGCTAAATTTAAGCTCGCAAACGGGCTTTAAATTTAAGTAAAAGATCGGCGCAAATTTTCTCCAAAGTTTAAAAACTCGCGTAAAAGATTGCATTTGAACCCGAGCGTTAAGCGAGCGAGTAAAATAAGCTCGCCTAGAAGCCTTGCTTTGAAATAGATGAAAGCTACTTTTACTTCGCTTCGCTCGTAACTGCGAGCAGAACGGAGCTAAGCGAGTAAGAGGAAAAAGAGGTAGAGGCGCAGCAAATAAAACACCAGTATTTCTATTTCGCTACGCCCGTAGCTGTAAACAGACGGAATGCTAAAGCGTAACGGTAAGATCTATACCCAAATAGTTAAAAACTGCTCTACTAATGAGCTATTGCCGATACTGAAGGAATTTAGTGAGCCTGATAGCTCTACTATATACTCTGATTGCTGGAAAGCCTATGATGGCTTAGTTGATTACGGAGCGAAGGCTTATTCCAGGGTAAAACACTCCAAAAATGAATTCGCTAATGGTAAAAACCATATAAACGGCATTGAGAATTTCTGGGGATATGCTAAGCATAGATTATCTAAATTTAAAGGCATTAAGAAAGAGAATTTTCTGTTACACATAAAGGAATGCGTTCTACTTGCAGCTACGAGCGTAGCGAAGTAGAGTTTAGATATAATACTAAAACCACACAGGAAAGCTTATATCAGAAATTATTAAAATTGATAAGAGGTCTTATAAGTAGCAAGACGAAGTCACAGCTA
>CAUSBF010000252.1:0-2636 GCA_963529595.1 uncultured Campylobacter sp. | reverse complement strand
GCGATGGCGTTTGTTGCAGAATATATTTCTAAAGAGGATTTGAAGAAATATGATATTATAAACATTATAAATACATGCTGCCGCAAATATAATGAAGAAGAATATTCGGATTATTTAATTGATCAACTCTACTGGGTGATTGATAGGCAAAGAGACATTTGGCTAATATCCGTCGTTAATTTGCATTTGCCAGATCATAGAGATGGATGGAGCGGGGAACGGATCTGGGTTTTACACTATGATGATCAAGATATTGAGCTTGATTTAAGAGATATAAACAATAAAAATACTAGCACGAAAATTACAGACAACCCTTTTAAAATCTTATATGAATTAAAGTCTATAAAAACCCATACTTATGGTATATCAAGGGATGAAATAGTTAAAATTTTAAAAGACGCATTAGAAGAGTATAGGGGCGGTGCAAGTTTAAATAAATTTGTCCCGAAAGAAAATATTCAAGTAACTTTCATATCAAAAGATTTAAAACGCTAGAAAGGTATATTTTTTGTAATTGTAAGGAAATTTCTAAAATTCTTATAAATTTAAAATTCCTATAAAGCACGCGTAACAAAATCCTCGTCAAAATTTCAACACCCAAGCTTTATTTAAATTTCGGTACGTCAAGCTCTGCGGCGAAATTTTAGAGATAAATTTTACCTCCGTTTCATTTAAAATTTAAGAACATGTTTAAATTTAAGGAGTTTGGATGAAACATTTATCAAGCGCGAGCTCGCTTGATAATGCAGATGAGAAAGAGTAAATTTTTCGGGTTTAACGCCCTTTTTTTGCGTCATATACGAGGCAAAATAATGCAGATGAGAAAGAGCGGAAAATTCTCCGCTCTTTAAAATTTTACTTGCCGCTTAGATCAAATTTATACGCAGCTTGCAACCATATCTCGTTCTCGTCGAACTTTCTATTTACGCCGCTAGCGTAGTGGTCGCTCCTCTCAAGCGCAGTGTAGGTTACGCCCAAGCTTAGCCCCTTAACGGCCTTAGGAGCGTAGTTTGCCGTTACCGCCCAGCCCTCTACGTCCATGCTGGTGCCGACCTTTTGGCCCGCAGCCCCGCTAGCATTGATATTATTCGTGCCGCCTACTCTGTCCTGATCGCCTTTTACGTAGTGTAGCGCGGTTTTGAAGCCATCCAAGCCGATAGCGCCGAAGTTATAATCAAGCACGATCTTGTGCGTATCCATACCCGCATATCCCGTGAAGACGAACGGACCTCGGATAGGCAGAGCGGTGTATGATCCAGGGCCGTTGCCGACACCCAAAATAACGGCATCATCATCGCTAACGGTCGTATAGGCATACGATAGGCCGAATCCGAAAAACTCGCTAACCGATACTCTTGCGCCGAACATATCGCCGTCAAGCCTTCTTGGCTCCAGCCCTCCGTCCACGCGCGAGCCTTTGTAATTAAGATCAAATCCCAGCTTTAAAATCTCGCCTACGGGCACTTTTACATTTGCCTCGGCAAGATATAAGCTAACGTCGCCGTCCTTTAACGCGTTAGCGGGTTTTACGTCCGTTACCGCTGCGTAAGCGCCGGTTAAAGTAGTATAAGGCAAGGATTTATTTTGAACATATGCAGAGAAGATATTTTCAAATTTTACGGCGACTGGACCGGTCATATTACCCAGAATCACCCTATCTTTAAACAAAGGAGCCTTTCCTTCGCCAGCCGGAGCGCCCATGGCGGTTTTGCTCCTGCCTTGGAATTTATAAAACCATCCGCCCCACAAGGTAGTATCGGGGATATCTTTATTAGATATCGCCACGCCCTCGAAAGCTTCTTTAAACGCCCTCGTATAGTTGCCTGCTACCAGCGGAGTAACGACATATTGTCTTCCTGCTTTTATATCGGTATTTCCTATGCCGTATCCTAGGTATAATTCAGATAATACCGCACCCTTGGTATACCACTCCTTATCGGAGGCGATCTTATTGCTTGAGCCTACATGATACGGCATCAACCAGCCTTGCCCGGTAAGCCCTATTCTAAAGCCGTAAAGAGGATCGGTAACGTATCCGAGCTCAAGACCCACGCCGAATGTCTCGTAGTCGTTATCGCCCATAGCGGCTTCGCCTCTATTGTCTACGGTTTTATTGGCATAAGTTGTCTTTACCGTTCCGCCAAGCTTACCGTTAGTAATTGCATCGGCTACGCTCTCCGCCGCGCTTAGCGAGGATATAGCGAATGCGCAAACTGCCGCAGCTAAACTTAGTTTGATGAGTTTCATTCGAAATCTCCTTTCATAAAGATTTACAAATATTTATAAAATGAATTATATCAAACAATCTCGCTGTTTGCGATAAAAAAGGGGAAAATTAAAAATAAAATTACGCAACTTTGTAAAGATTAAATTAATGAACGGTAGAATTTATCGCCCGATTTATGATTTTATGATTTAACGAATATTTTTGGCTTGCACCCTGACCTCGACTCGCGGATAAAAGCGATCAAAACCTCAAAATTTCCAAAATGCCAAACCGAGCCGCCGAATAAAATTTTTACCGAAATCAAAGGGTGAAATTTCGCCGCTTTTAAATTTCAAAATTTAAAAAGCTCGTGAAGTTTGCCTGCAGAAATTTCTCTTTAAATTTAAAACGCGGCTACATAGATATATGC
>CAUSBF010000251.1:0-2644 GCA_963529595.1 uncultured Campylobacter sp. | reverse complement strand
TATCTAAATCTAGCCCTGCCGACATGCCGTAAAAAAATATAAAAGCCATCATCGTAACGGAGAAGATCACGATGAAGGAATTGTCGTTTTTGACGCTAAATCCGCCTGCGCTCGTGGTTCGTGCGCTGCGGCTGCGAAGGGCGGCTTTGTAGTCTTTGGTGCTAAAAGTAGGCATAAAGCCTCCTTTCTTTCGGGCTTGAGAAACTCTTTTGCGCTTTCAAAGCCCGTTTAAAATGGTGAAATTTTATAAAATTTCAGATCAAATTCGGATTAAATTTCAAATTTGAAGAGGCTTTGAAATTTAAGCTAGTTTCAAATTTAAAGGATTTGAAATTTAGCCCGGGCTAAACCCCGTTTTTATATAATTGCACAAAATTTTAAAGGAGAAAAAATGAAAAAATTTTTTGCTTTGCTTCTTGCGGCGCTATTTTTTGTCGGTTGCGGGCAGTCTCAGCCGAAAGTACCGATCGCAAGCGCGTATAAATTCAAGGGCATTACCTACTACCACATCCAAAACCATAATCCGAAAAAATTTGTCTATCAATCGCCGGAGGCGGTCGAGAAAAAGTACAACGAGCAGCTTTTGGCGGCGCTAAAAGAGGCGAATCTGCTGGATCAAAACTCTACCGACGAGCTTAAAATTACAATAAAGCACCACAGGGGCTTTACGGGTGAAGCTACTCCGTTTCCTAGCGATAGAATCGGTGGTATAGAGTTTATTTATGAGGTTAAACTAGTAAGAAACGGCCAAATTTTAAGAAGCTACGTGCAAAATGACATCGAGCATTACGATCCGGGATTTTTCGGCAATATGAAAACCATAGCGTTGCTAAATACGGATGATAGCTATGAAAATGCCGCAATTACAGCTCTTGTCAAGCATTTGATGGAGATCATAAAGAGCTTTTAGTGGCTCAAGGGCTTTGCATTGCAAGCTAAACTGCAGTAAAATTTTAAAGCACAACTGGCTAGCGTATGTGGCGGTTCGCATGATCTAAATCATCATAAATAGTTTTCGGCGTCTTGCAGGTTTCTAAATCGCGGAATTTAAAAAAAACAGCTGCAAACCTGCGCGGTAAATTAAAGTGCAGTTTCGTAGAAATTAAGAAATCAATTGAAATTGCAGATGGTAGTAGCCTTGCTGAGGCAGATTCTGCTTCCTCGCAGTCAAATTCTGCGTTATAACCCAATTTTAAATGCTATAAATTTGAAATTCTGCGGTGCAAAGCACTGTTTATAGGCTATGAGCGTAGCCTTTTTGCAAAGTCTTTATGTAGAGTACTGCGTGTTTTGCGTGATTCTATCTTATAAGCCTTTTTAAGCTCATCCAAAAACCGCTTGAGGCTAAAAGCAAAAATGAAATCGAAGCTAGGCAAAATATAAGCTTGCCGATCTGCCCGAAAATTTCTCCCGAATGAATATCAAGGGCCGTCTCGCGTATAGCAAGGTAGTGCGGCATTTGCGCTTTCATATCGGCAAATTTAACATCTCTTAAAATTTCGCCGCTCGTAGCATTGATCGCGATCCTATTAAATTCATCACTCTTGTCGCTCGCAATCCCGTATATCGCGCTATATACTCCGTCTTTCGGATTAAGCATTATGTTAAAAAATTTAAAATTTTCGCCGTGTTTTTGGGTAAAAATTTCAAATGTAGCATCGATCTCTTGCAGTTTGCTTGTATCCTTAAACCCAGACTTTTGGCTAGGTTCAAATTTTTCAGCTTTGTAAATTTGCTCCTCGCCCAAAATTTTATTCGTTAGTCTTGCTAACCAGTCATAAGAAAAATATAGCCCGCTCACGCTTATAGCAAAAAGTATTACAGCCGCATAGATGCCCGTGCATCCGTGGATCTGATAAAGCAGCGCGTAGCCGCGAGTTTTGAAGTTGATCTTCAGCGCTTTTGTAAGCTTGCGTCTAAAAAACGGATAATAGATCAAAATCCCGCTTAGCAAAAGCAAAATGAGCCCTAGCGTGCTAAGTGCCACGATTTGCCTGCCGATCTCGCGAGCCCCCTCGCCAAAGGCAAGCTCAAAGCCTAGATTTGTATGTAGGCTTAGCACAACGTTCATTATCCTCTCTTCATAGTTCTCGCCGACGATTTGTCCGTCATAAGGGCTCAAAAAATACGCTCTTGCTCGTCCTTTGCCGTCTTTGCCCGCGACTTCGATGCTTGCGCCGCCGTCTTTTATGCCGATTAACTCCGGCGTGAAGCTGCTTTGCTTCTCGCCGAAAATTTTTAAAATTTCAGAAATTTTTAGGCGAGGTACATCTTTTTGGACGGCGAAAGACTGCCGCTCGTTAATCGCGTCAAAAATTTCATCGTGATACGAGATGAAACAGCCCGACAAGGCGACTACGAGCAGCGGTAGTGCACAAAGCAGAGACAAAATTAAATGGACGTTGAACCAAAAGTTTTTCTTTAAAACTCTCCTCATCGTTCAAATTTCATCTTTAAATTTTGCTCGAATTAAAAATTTACGTTGAAGCCGAGCTGAAATTTACGACCCTCAGCTATGAGGGCTCTGGTCGGTTTATCGTCTATTACTCTTTCGTTAAATACGTTATATACGCTAAAATTTACGCTAGCGTTTTTCGTGATTTTATAGTTAGTCCCGACGTCGGTGACGGCGTAGCCCTTAGTG
>CAUSBF010000250.1:0-2655 GCA_963529595.1 uncultured Campylobacter sp. | reverse complement strand
TCTAAATTCTAGCCCGCGCGGTATTAAAATTTCGTCTCGAAATTAGCTTTAAAATTTCGCTTAAAATTTTGTTAGTCCCGCCGCCGCGCCTAAGCCAGCGTGCACACAGCAGTCGCAATCTTTAGTATTTGCGACCATTTGCGTCGCGCAAAATTAGATCGAGCTAAGCTTTAAAATTTTACTTCGAGCCCTTGGAATTTTTTAAATCCTGCATGCGCTCCTGCTGAGCCTGCACGAACGCGCCGTATCTGATAAAAAGATAATCTTTGATCTCAAAAATCATCAATGTAAAAATCGAAGGCAGCGTGAAAAATCTAATCGTCATAAACACCAGGTCAAGCGCGTTTAGCTCGTCGCTGCCCGCGCGATACCCTCCCGCGCCCGCGGTTAAAATTCCGTGAAGCGTCTCGTAGTTGTAAAGGATGAAAATCGTCACGAAAAGCGTGGAGAGCTTCGATACGATCTTATTCATAATCTGCGCCACGTCCTCGTCGGCGATCACCGACATCGCAAACCACACGAGGGTGAAAAACAGCGGAAAGACGATGTTGAAATTTAGCGAGTTATCAAGCTTCTGCGCACCCGTAACCGCGATGATCGCAAACACCGCCGCAAAGGGGATCACAAATAGCGCGAAGGTCATCGCCGATTTTATCGCCTTAAAAAAGCCATACGCAAGCAGAGGCGAGCCCAAAGCGAGCAAAAAGATCGTCAGCGCGTAGTTTGCTTTGGCAAAATCGTATAGGTTAAACAGCGCAAATACCGATGCTGCGGTAAGTAGCGGCACGCTGAGCTTAAACACCGCCCCATATTTGGCGTAAGCGCGCGACACGACGGCGTCGAGCCTGCTAAATTTGACGTTTAAGCTTTGCGCTCTGATGAAAAACAAAATGACGAATTTGACGATTACGTTTGGGCTCATACGCACCTTTCCGTTTAAATTTATAAAATTTTATCCGCGCTAGATTTGCGAAATTTTATCCGCGGAGCCTGTCCGTAGAATTAGGCTTTGCCGACGGCTTATGCGGCCTGCGTTAAAAATTCATCGCGCTCTCGCTGCGTTGCTATCTTGCCGCCTTGTAGGCTTTGCCTTTTGGCTACGTGAGGCGGATCTGCGCGCTTTGGATTGCGTAGCGTCTCGTTAGCAAGCCCCCTAGGTTGCAGCGTGTCGCAGCAGCGCTCATTCGGCTCGGCGCGCGATACTTTGCTTGCGGTATCTGCACCCGCGAATGAGAGTTTGGTGCCGCTAAAATTTTACCGGTTCTTAGCCCTATGCGATACGTCCTGCGCGCCGCGATAGAATTTTGTGCGACGCAAGGACCTATCGGGCTCGGCTTTGCGCCGCATTGCGGCAAAATTTTAAAATTTACGCTGCAAAGCGCCTATCTTGCTCACTAGGATGCGCCGCGAATGATTAAATTTTAACCGCACCATTGCCGAGCCGTTTTAAAGCTCAAACGAATTTTTGAGCTGCTACGATACGTGAAATTCCAAAAATCGCGCCTTAGCGATCAAGCTTGTTTGCGCTTGCTTGCGAGCTATGCAAAAAGCGGCGCACTTGCGCCCTTCGTCGCGCCCATACAAAAGCAACGCGTCCCTTGCCGCTCAAAACTCATTTTCGCCCGCGCCGACCGCCAAGCTGGAACTCATCGCAAGCCGCCTCACATCCAATCTAAAATTTGCGTGATCTCCGTAGCGTGGAAAATTTTAAGTCCCTGCGCGTTTTGTGGCTTCATCGGGACGATTGCGTTTTTAAATTTCTGCATCGCGGCTTCTTTCAGACGCGCATCGAGGTTGAAGATCTCTCTGATCTCGCCGTTTAGGCTCACCTCGCCGATGAAGACGCTCTCTTTGCTGATCGGGCGGTTTTTGAAGCTACTTACGATCGCCGCGACAACGGCTAGATCGCACGCCGTTTCGGTGATCTTTACGCCGCCGCTTACGTTTACGAAGACGTCGTATCCGCCAAGCCCGATCTCAAGCTTGCGATCAAGTAGCGCCAGAAGCATATCGAGGCGATTTTTATCAAAGCCCGTGGCGCTGCGCTTCGGGTAGCCGCTCTCGCACACGAGCGCTTGGATCTCCACGACGAGCGCGCGCGTGCCCTCCATCGTGATCGTGATCGCCGAGCCGCTTACCGCTTTGCCGCGCGTGAAAAATTTGCTCGCGACGTCCTTAGCGCTGACGAGCCCGTGCGGCCCCATCTCGAAAATCCCCACCTCGCTCGTAGCCCCGAAGCGGTTTTTAAAACCGCGCAAAATTCTAAGCTGCTTGCTCGCATCGCCCTCGAAATACAACACCACGTCCACCATATGCTCTAGTATGCGCGGGCCCGCGATCGAGCCTTCTTTGGTGATGTGGCCGATGATGAAGATCGAAATCCCGCGCGCTTTGGCAAGTCGCATCAGCTCAAACGTGATCTCGCGCACCTGCGTGATCGATCCCGGCGCAGAGGGGGCTTTGTCGCTAAAAAGCGTCTGGATACTGTCGATGACGATAAACTTATAATCCCTGCGCTCGACCTCTTCAAGCACGGCGCTTAGATTTATCTCGGTGAGCAAAAACAGCTGCTCGCTTATCGCGCCCAGCCGCTGCGCGCGCATTTTGATCTGGCTAGCGCTCTCCTCGCCGCTTACGTAGAGCACGGCGCGGCCG
>CAUSBF010000249.1:0-2677 GCA_963529595.1 uncultured Campylobacter sp. | reverse complement strand
CGTATAATTTCTCGCCGCAGCGATGTGATCTGCGAAATTCTCTCGATCCATAAAACTTCGCCTCGTGGGCTTTTTCGGTATGGCGGCACGACGGATGAAATTTTAATAGGTCAAATTCCGCGTCGTGAAATCCTACCGAGCTAAGCTTTTTGCTATGAAATTTTACGCCGCAAAAATTTAAATTTCGCTCGCCATAAAAGATAAAATTTCGCGCAGTAAAAATCACGGGATTTTGCCTGCGATCAAAGCAAAAAGCGCATTTTTGCAAAGACGCAGCATTCTTGCAAAACGCGTAAATTTCGTCGCGACGATAGAATTTTTTCATAAAACTAGCTCCTAAATAAAACGGCGATTTTACAAAAATCTCTCTAAATTTACGCTTTTAAAGCCGCTACGAACGCCCTAATCTCCGCTTCTTGCAGCCTCTCAATCTCCTTGCCGATCGCAGCGCCGCGCAGATTGCGAGCGACATCCGCGGCGCAAACCAAGCTTTTAAATTTCTTATCCCAAATCCCAAGCCGCTTTGATGCTTGCACCCTACCTTTACAATATAGCCCGAGCCACTGCTTAAGCGGCATTTTTAGAGCGATTTTACATAGTCGCTCGTCGCTTACCCGCTTAAAAAACGGCTCGCTAAGTAGCCTTTTATAAAGAGAATTTAGCCCTAAATTCTTTAAAATTTTATCTTTATCTAATCCTAAAAAATTCAAAAACGCATATAAAAAAAACATTTCATTTCTCACGAAAGATTCGCCGCGCTCTATAAATTGCATCAGTCGCTCATGCGTACGCGTATCAATCTGCAATCCAAAAACCCGCTCATAAAGCCCTAGCTCTTGCATTAGCATCATTCCGTATCGGTGCGCAGGTGCACGGAAAAATTTAATCAGCTCCGCTTTAACGCGCTCGCAACTAAGATCGCTAACGTCGATGCCGTGCATAAGTTCTAAGGTGTGTGGCTCGGCGCGAAGCTCAAATCTCGCAGCAAACTGCACCGCGCGATATACGCGCAAACTATCCTCCACGAAAGTGTGCGGATCAACCACTCGCAAAATCCTCGCGCGCAGATCCGCACACCCGCCGTAAAAATCGAGAACCTTACCGCTTATAGCGTTTATCATCATCGCATTGATTGTAAAATCACGCCGCCTACTAGCCTCATGTTCGTCCGTAGCCAAAGCGACACTGAAGCCCTTGTGTCCGATGCCTGTCTTACTCTCGGTGCGCGGAAGCGAAACATCGAAATTTTTATATTTATATACAAAGTAGCTTTTGCCGACGCCCTGTGCGCCGAAGTCCTGCATAATTTGCTCGAAGCGGTGCGGATCCACATCGTAAAGCTCCACATCCACATCAGCGCTCGTCCGCCCCAAAAAATGATCGCGCACGCAACCGCCTACTAGATAGATACGCGAGCTAAATTTTTTAAGATAATCTAAAAGCGCGATGAAATCGTCATTTTGATAGATTTTCAAGTCGGTTTTCGATACTTGCAAGCAAAAATTCCATAAATTTTAAATTTAGCTCCACACGCGCGTTCAAATCGCCCTTCTCAAAAGCGTTCAGCCCCTCAAAAAGCACTAAAATTCGCTCTTTTATCGCGCTCAAAAACTCCGCCTCGCTTGAAATTTTAAAATCTGCATTTGCGAGATATTTTGATTTGTAGCCCGCTTGTCTCGCAGCCCCGAAATGTCGCACTGCTTCAGGATGGCACGTGGCGGAATTTTTAGCACCATAAGAGGCAAGACTTCCCGCTTGCATATCCTGCGCGGCAGAATTACGAAGCTGCGGCGTGACGAGCTCATCGTCTCGCACCCCATGCGTCATAAAATTCTGTGACTGCGAAACGCAATTTTGCTGCTGCACGGCAGCATTGCGGATATTTAGCGCTACGGAATTTTGAGCTTGAAGCGACGCTAAATCCTGCTTTTTAGAATGCGCCGTACCGAAATAATCGTCAGCCTCGCTTTCTTTGAAATCAGAGCCAGGCCCAAAATCGTCATTGCTTAGCTCCTTAAAATGCGCGCCTAAAATACGAGGCGTCAAATCTTGCTTACTTTGGGAGTCGTCATCCGTAGAATTTAGCGCTAATTCAAGATCTTTACTTTCGACAGAGCTTTGCGCTATGCTTGCGTCCCTGCTTTGCGGCGAAGCAAACCCATTCATATCGCTGCCTAGACTATCGTAAATTTCGCCTGCGATGCCCGATAAATCACGAAAGCTTTCGTCAAATTTCGCGGCGGAGCTTTTTAAAATTCCATCGCTTGCAAAGGTTGAATTTGTGGAATTTTTGCCGCTTGCAGAAGCAGAATTTTTAAAATTCTCTCCGTTTAGAGAGGCGGAAGCCGCAGAATTTTGACCGCCTGTAAGATCAGAGTTTTTAAAATTCTCCTCGCTGGAAAAAGTAAAATTTTCATCTTTTGCAGCAGATTTTTTTAAAGTAGCGTCCGCTGCAAATTCCGTGCTGCTAGGTGCAGAGTTCCTGCGTGCCAGGGCATTTGAACGATCTAGGGCGGAATTTAAAGCGTCCGATGAAACAAAGCGCGAAGTGGAATTTTTAGTATCTAAGGAAGTAAAATTTTGCGCGTTTGATGAAGCGATATCCGGCGCAGATGTAGAATTTAAGGCATCAGGTGCAATGGGATCTGGCGCAAAAGAAGTGGGGCTTAAAGCATAC
>CAUSBF010000248.1:0-2682 GCA_963529595.1 uncultured Campylobacter sp. | reverse complement strand
TCTTGTAGCGGCCGTAGCATGGGCGATCTTGGTTCCGACAGGCTTGATTATGATGTTGGGCGAGGAATTTGGCGGCGGCGCTTTCGTGAGGTTTTGTAAAAACGCTCACGGACTGGCTACGATAGTGTTTGCGATTGCCGTTGTGCCTATGCTAGTGACATGGTTTTGGCGTATGCTACCGCGAACTTACGATATCAGATGGATGATGATCGTGGGCGGCTATCTAAGCAAAAAGAAGCGCGCAATCCCTGCGGGTAAATTTAACGCCGGCCAAAAGGCGTGGTTTTGGTTCGCGACTTTAGGAGGTATAGTGATGATAGCGACGGGTGCCACAATGTTTTTCCTAGACTACGATATCCCTGCGATGAGAAGTGCGCTAGGTATGAGTCAGATCGAAATTTTAAGAGCAAGCGCGATTATTCATAATCTTTTGGGTGCGGTCTGCGCGGTCTTTTTGCTCGTGCATATCTACATGGCGGTCTTTGCGATCAGCGGTGCCATTCACTCGATGATCGACGGACACAAGCCGGAGGAGGAAGTTTACGTACTTCACCACTACTGGTATCGCGAGCTGCTCGATAAAGGGCAGATCGCCAAATCGCAATTTGAAGCGAAGTACCCGCGCTTATAACTTGGGTAAATTTTATGCGGGCCTGTTTGCGTGCGGCTCGCATTAGCTTTGAGGTTCAAAGAATTTTTATTTTTAAGGATTACATATGCAACTAGATTGTCGCAATTTAAATTGCCCGGAACCGCTTTTACGCACTAAAAAAGCCCTCGGCGAGCTAAAAATCGGAGAGAGTTTAGAAATTTTAGTAAACGACGTAGCGCCGCGCGAGAACATAAAACGCTTTTTGGCTAAAAACGGCTTTGAGGCGCAAATTTCAGAAGCAGGCGCCGATACGCTTATAAAAACCGTAAAAACGAACGAGCTGAAAGATGAAAGTATCGACGATATTTATTGTGACGTCGCGGCGCCGAAAAGAGGCAAGGTGATATTCCTAAACGAGGAGCAGTGCGGAAGCGGTCCGATCGGAAAGAGCTTGCTTGCTAAATTTTTAGGTGCGGCGCTAAACCTAGACGAAAAGCCCGTAAAGGTCATCTGTGTAAACAACGCCGTGCGCATAACCACTAACCGCGGTCACGAATGCTTTGAGGCGATCAAAAAGCTAAACGAAGCGGGAGCTGAAATTTTAAGCTGCGGAAGCTGTCTAGAGGGCTACAAACTGGTCGATAAGCTCGCGATCGGCGAGATTTCAAATGCATACGAAATCATGGACGTCCTATCAAAATACGAAGTAATCAAACTATGATCTACAGAGATTTTAACCTCACGAAATTTATTGCAGCCGCCGGTTGAGCCGCCAAGCTTGACCCGGCGGGTCTAACCGAAAATCTTGGAAATTTAATCGAGCCCAATGCAAGCCTGCTTTCGTCCACCTGCAGCAACGAAGATGCGAGCGTATTTCGCATAAATGACGATCTTGCGCTCGTGCAGACGCTCGATTTTATCACCCCTTTAGTGGACGATCCGTTTATTTTCGGACAGATTGCGGCGGCAAACTCCCTAAGCGACGTATTTGCAATGGGCGGCGAGGTGATAAATGCCCTAAACATCGTGGGTTTTGACGATTGTCATTTCTCAAACGAAATTCTGCGCGAAATTCTGCGCGGCGGCAAAGACAAGATTAAAGAGTGCGGAGGGGTCTTGGTTGGCGGTCACACCATCTCTACTCCCGAAATTTATTACGGACTTAGCGTTACGGGGCGGGTGAATCCGCGTAAATTTTGGAGCAATAATACTGCGCGCGAAGGCGACCTGCTGATCCTAACAAAACCTCTCGGTACGGGCATTATCGCTACGGCTATCAAGGCAAAATTTCTTAAATTTGAAGAATTTTGTGACGCGATAGAGAGCATGATTTTGTTAAATTTTTATGCCGTGGGCGCGTTAGCGGGTCTAAAAATACATGCCGCGACCGACGTAACGGGCTTTGGACTACTTGGACACGCGCTTGAGATGATAAATGAAAGCGTGAGTTTTAAAATTTATCCTAGCAAAATTCCGCTTCTAAAAAGCGCTCTAAGATGCCTTGATGAGGGGCTGGTCCCCGCAGGAAGCTATAAAAATTTAAAATTTATCGCACCGGGTGTCGATTCCGAGCCGGGCATAACGCTTTGCGATGCGCAAACCAGCGGTGGACTTCTGCTTGCCGTAGCGGAAAAAGACGCGGCGAAAGCGCTTGCAAATTTAAAAAACGCAGGCTACGCTAGTAGCGCTATTATCGGCGAAGTGATAGCACGCGCCGAACATAAAATTTATTTAGCTTAAATCTTTCCTATTCAGCCCCCTTTAAGCATCGCTCTTGTATAATCACAATTCTGTTTCGCACCGAGCCGAACCTGCTTCCTTAACTCTTAAGTCCTAGTAGTTTTAGCCTTTTAGCGAACGTGTTTTTTAAAATTTCAACTGTTAAAAACAAATATCTTTAGTCAATCTTTGAAATCTAAACAAGTGATCGATTGAGCCTATGGATTAAGATTTAGATTGCCGGATCGAAATTTAGAGAATTCTTTACGTCTGTAACGAATATCTAAGTTAGCATCTAGCTTTAACTAAACCTATCCATAAAAACAATGTTACAAAAACATAAAGTTTTTAGATTAAAAACTTCATATCGA
>CAUSBF010000247.1:0-2700 GCA_963529595.1 uncultured Campylobacter sp. | reverse complement strand
AGGTAGAAGTGCCACTTAAAACTCTAGGCAAGCCCGATTTTATGGGTATTGGTGTGCAGAAGGGCAATAAAGAGCTACTGGATTTCGTCAATGCAGAGCTTATAAAGCTAAGCAAAGAGGGTTTTTTTGAAAAGGCATACGAGGGGACTTTTAACCCATTTTATCACGGCGCTGCGGATAAAAGATATTTCTTGCTAGATGGAATTTACAGCTTCTTGTAGGATTTGCGGCTTATTTTAAAATTTATCACGCAAGATTTATCACGTAAATTCTATCTCCTGCTTGCTATGCTTTAGCTCTTGCAGAATGGATCACATAAAATTTATCGCGCAATATTGCTTGTTTAAATTTTTCAAAAAAGCTTTTTCGCGGGCGAAACGGCATTTATATAAAATTCCGCTCGCTTAAAATTTATATTGCATAAATTCTACTGAGTTTTGCAGCGCGCAGACTTTTGTTTCGTCCTTTTAAAATTTATCCTGCATAAATTTTACCGCAGCTTGAAATTGCCAGAATTAATTTAGCTCAGATTTTCATTATTTCAAATTTTACTTAAAATCTCTTTACTAAGATTTTTTTACTACTTGCAATCCACTCGAAATACCCCCCCTCACCCTAAAAAAGGGTTAAATTTTACAGTCAAGAATTTATTCTGCGTAAAGAGTAAATTTTTAATACTTAAAATTAAAACGTAGCCCCCTCTGCCAAAAACCGATCAGCGCTTCTTTAAAATTTCATATTGCAAACTGATCTATTTTTATGTATAATCGCAAACTTTATGAATTTTAAAGGATCAATATATGAAAAAATCCATCTGCTCCTCTATGCTTAGCCTCGCAGCGGTGCTCGCACTAGCACCCGCACAAGCGCTTTGCAATGCAGATTCTAATCCGCCGCTTATCCACACCCACAATAATCTATATTCGGCGGGATTTAGCGGCAATACTAGCGGTAGCGGAAGCACCAGTCCAAATGGCAATATTACGACGATTACGGGCGTTGCAAGCGGCGGAACGGATTACTCCAGTAGCGTAATTTACGGCGGAGGAAGCGGCGACGGGATTGCGGGCTTTACCGAGTTAAACTCCGCCTCCAACAATAGACTTACGATTAGAGGCGCAAACGCTTACGTGGGTATCGCAATAGGTGCTGAGGCCAAGGGTGTATCTGATAATTACGTGAGCTTAGAAAACGGCTCTAAGGTAAATTTGGTCGTGGGCGGGCAAGGCATAGCGGCGTCAAAAACGGGCAACGAAGGCGAAGCGACGCGGAATCAGGTTTTTGTAAAATACGGCGCCGAAATCACGGGAAATGCCGATAACTTCGGCGGTAATGCAAGCAGACATTACAATATCATCGGCGGCAGAAGCGGAGCGGACAAAAAAGCCTCCTCTAACGCCGTAACAATCGACGGAGGCACTATCGGCAACAGCTCCGTTACAAATGTAATCGTAGGCGGCATAGTAAGCGGTGGCGGCGATGCCGTATCAAATAGAATAACTATCAAAGGCGGCACGTTTAGAGGGGGCTTCGATATATTCGGCGCGCAATCCTCCACAGGGCAAAGTAATTCTAATAGCGTCAATATAACGGCGCCTTATTACGGCGGCACAAGCACTATTACTTTAAGCGGTAGTGGTAGAATTTGGGGCGCAGCGGGCGGAAGCGGAAACTCTAGCGCAAACTCCGTATCCATAAGCGCAAAGCTAAAAGCGCAAAATTACCAAGTAGCAGGCGGCCAAGCAAATAGCGCTAGCGCAATGAGCGCAAATCGCGTAGAAATCAATAACGACGATGCGATCGTAGGCAGCGTCACGGGCTCTTTGGGCGGCGCCTCAAGCTCGCGAAGCGTAATTGATATTTACAAAGGTACCGTAAAAGGTGATGTCGCTGCAGCAAACGGCATCGCAGGCGAATCAGACGGCGATAGAGTTACTCTAGGAGCGTCAGACTCCAACAAAGGCGTGCACGTAGGCGGCAATGTCTATGGCGCACGCGCAGGAAGCGTCAAAAACGCAGTCGTTTATATCAATAAAGAAAGAACGACGATAGCAGGAGACGTCTTTGCGGGCTACGCTACAAGCGGCAGCGTCGAGAATAGCAACGTAAATTTTAGAGGCGGCACTATAAGCGGTACAATCTACGGCAGCAATAAGCCTACGGATAAAACTAATACCTTACATATAGAAAATTGGGTAGGCGGCGGCATTAAAAAAGCTAAAGACATTAAAAATTTCGGCTCTATAAATTTCAATGATTTATACTCCACGATCGAAGCGGATGCGCCGCTTACTCTAACCACTAATGGCAATACGAATTTAAACGGTACAAAGATAGAGGGCATAAAATCCGATTTAGGCGAAGGAAAGTACTATCTGATCCATAATTCAGGCGGCGGCACGATCACTAGAGCCGCACAAACCGTGCAAGATAATCAAATTTACACGATTACCGACAAAGATCACTATCAAATCACCGGAACCACGATCGAGGTCGAAAACAGCAAGAATTTAATCATGCAAAAGGGCACGCTAACTCGCTCTTGGATAGACCCCAACTTCGATCAAAGCGAGCTAATGCAAAATCAAAATTCAAACAAGGCTGCGGGCGCTACTGAGCTATTCGGGAATCAAGGAAACACCGTAATCGTAAAAGAGGGCGCAGGCAATCTAGGCGGCAAAAATATAAGCTCTGGTAGAG
>CAUSBF010000246.1:0-2703 GCA_963529595.1 uncultured Campylobacter sp. | reverse complement strand
GCGTAAATTCTGATATTGGAGATATTTCGATAGACGAGCTTTATAAAATTTTAAAAGAAGCTCTAACGGAATACGGAAATCGCGGTATTGATGGTAGAGAAAATTTACCAAAAGATCATGAAGTCGTAACTTTTCTGCACGATTAAGAAAGCGTAAAAACGACAAACTAACAAAGTCGATCAAATTTTAGTAGACATTATAAACGACAAGGGGGCGTGCAACGTTAGCGGTACCGATGGCGATACGAGCACAAAAGGAGTTTAGCAAAACGCGGCGTGAGCCTGAAACGTGATGTGTAAATTCAAAGTGAATTTTATCCAGAACCCAACCGTGAGCGAGCGCGAGATAAAATTTTACTCAAATGTCCAGCGCGTGAGAATCCGCTAGTGGGTGCAGATTATCTGTAAATTTTAAAATTTCACTCAAACGCCGAGCGTAGATTTAGATGCGGGATGATCTCAAGCTCTGCGGGCGTCGCAAATTCCTTTTTACGCAGCTTTTCTATCGCCGCGCGCGCAATCATAGCGGCATTGTCGGAGCAAAATTTCATCGGCGCGAAAAGTATCTCACAGCCCGCCCGCTCGCACAGATCCGTCAAAAGCCCGCGCAGGTGCAGGTTCGCACTCGCTCCGCCCACGACGCCGAAGCGCGCAAAGCGGCGCAGCTCAAAGATCCGCTGCAATTTATCCAGTATGTGCGCGCACGCCGCGTCCTCAAAGCAGCGCGCCAGATCGCGCATCGCCCGCTCATCTAGCTCGCCCGCCTCTTTTAGCTTCTCTATCTGCACGCGCACGGCGTTTTTAAGCCCCGAAAAGCTATACTCCAGCCGCCTGTCGCCCTTCAGCGGCACGGGCAGCTCAAACCTCGGCTCGCCGCCTTTTGCGAGCTCCTCGATGAGCGCGCCGCCCGGGTAGCCGAGGCCTAGCATCTTTGCGATCTTATCGAAGCTCTCGCCGAAGCTGTCGTCGCCGGTGGTCGCTAAAATTTCGATACCCCCCGCAGAGCCGATATCCAAAACCATCGTATGCCCGCCGCTAACGAGCAAAACGCCCATCGGGAATCGCGTCTCGCCGCCTAAAAACAGCGAGTAAACGTGGCCTATGAGATGATTTACGCCGATGAGCGGCAAATTTAGCGCAAGCGCGAGCGCTTTTGCCATATTTACGCCGCCGATCAGGCTCACGCTAAGCCCCGGGGTATTGGTCGCTGCGACGGCGCTAAGCTCGCCAAAATAGGGCTTTGTGCGCTGCAAAATCCGCGGCAGCGCCTCCGTATGCAGCCTCGCGGCAAGCTCGGGCACGACGCCGCCGTATTTGGCGTGATCGGCCTCCTGGCTTATTTTTTCGTAAAATTTCAGCTCGAAACTGCGCTCATCCATCACCGCGACCGAGCTGTCGTCGCAGCTGCTCTCAATAGCAAGTATCACACGAAATCCTTAAAATTTTTCGCTCATTATACTCAAAAATCGGCTTTGCGGCGCAGATGAAATTTTAAAATTTAAAACGGTGCGCCCTAGATTTGGTCGCGACGTGCTCGCGGGGCTAAATTTTAAAGCGCGCCGTTCGGCTCGGTCGCGGTCTGTCTGCCGCGGCGGGTAAAATTTCAGATAGATGAAATTTTGGCAGTTGAAATTTAGCGGGTAAATTTAAAAAGGCCTTTGGATTTAAAGCTCCAAAGGCCATTGCGATTAAATTTAGCGGCAAATTTAAAGGCTAAATTTCGGGCTCTTGCTCTTGTTTTTTCTCGCCGCTTGGGATCGCGGTGTCGTACCAATCGAGCTTGCGCGTAAAATACATAACCAAAGAGATCACCGCGAATATCATCAAGCTTCCCATTAATAGGGCGTAGTCTTCAGAATTTAAGATGACGTAGAGGATCGCGTAAGAAACGAGCTGAACGCAAGTGATGAAAATGCCCCAGCGCGCGCCTTTGAAAATCGCGCTTGCGTAGAAAAATACTATGGCGCTGACTGCGATCGCCGAAGCAGCATAGCTAAGCGCAAAGCCCATATGCTCGGAAAGCGAAAGCACCAACAGGTAGAAAACGACGTCCTCAAGCCCTATTAATAGGTATTGGATCGGATGGATGCGCTCGTGAGTATAAACCTCGCACAAAAAGATCGCTAAAAACGGCACAGCTAAGAATAACAGAGCGTAATCCGTGCAGCGTTTAATCAGCGAGTAGTTATTTACGGGCTCGATGAAGCCGATGCTTACGGCATCATTTCTATCGTCGTTGCTGCGCCAATTCGTCATAGCGACGCGGTCGTTTTGATCTGCAAGCCACGCAGGAGCAATGCCTGCGGCTAAGCCTGTAACTTCCCACGAAGCTTTAAAACCGCTAGCGCTTACCTCGCGCGATTTGGCGATAAAGCCGCCGCCAAAGCTAGGCGATGCCCAAGTAGAGCTAATTTCAAAACGGCTATTTTGCGCGATCGGAGCTAGATGAAGTGCCTCGCCGCCTTGAATTTTAAGCGTGCCGCTGATGCTAAAATCAGACGACAGCGCGGAAGCGGGGAGCTTGTAGATTAGGCTTCGATCGAAAATTTTAGCTTCGGTGTTGCCGTGATATTGCTTAAGCTCCTTGCCGTTTAAGCTTAAAGCGGGGGAGGCGGTGAAGGATTTTTGATTGCCTACGCCGAGCACTAGCACGGCTTCGTCGAAATTTAGCTTTGAGGGATCGACGCCGAGCTCGGTATAGTTT
>CAUSBF010000245.1:0-2730 GCA_963529595.1 uncultured Campylobacter sp. | reverse complement strand
CGATTATACTCTCGATAATTTATGCTAGCCTTATGCTCTCATGAATGTATCGTGAGTATGAAATTTTTTAAGTTCGCACTATAGCAAGGCTCATATAGATGCAAATTGTAAGGGTTTTTTGTCGATACTTTTCGTTTACGAGCTGGCGAGTAAGAAGCGCATAAACTTAAGTTGCGGGCGGTTGGTTTAAATATAGTCTGATAGATGAAATTTTAAATCGAGAATTCGGGTAAATTTTAAATCTAAAAGTCGATAAAATTTAATAAAAATTTCACAAAAACCTCGCCAAAATTTCAAAAATCCCGTCAAGGTCTCAGCTAAACCTCGGCGGAATTTTGAAATTTAGAAATTCTAGAATTTCAAGCGGCGTTATTTCTTCGCGCTAGAAGCGTCCATAAAGGCCTGCTCTTCGGCGCTCGGTTTATACTCGTCGCCGAAAAATTCCTTCTTCGCCTTGATCTTCTCCTGCATCATCTTCTTTTCGTAAATTTTATACGTCGGTCGCCAGTACTCTAGGTAGTTGCGAAGCCCGATGCCGTGGCCTGCGCTTACGTGGCAGCTCGCGCATTTGAGTTCTCGCTCGGTGCCTAAGAGCTTTTTGTAATGCGCGTGCATGCGTTGCGCCTGCTCGGAGGTTATTTTGCTGTCGATCACGGTAGCGTGGCAACTCGTGCAGCCGTTGTCAAACACATAGTGCTCGCGGTTTTCGCGCCTTTTGTTCCAGTCATATTTTTCAGGCTCGTCGAAGAAATGCGAGTAGCCCTCCAATACGCCGTTTTTGGCCTTTTGATAGACGTATTTTACGATATTGTCGTGCGGCAAGTGGCAATCGACGCATTGAGCTTTGATACCCGTTTTGCCCTTGCCCGAGTGGACGTCCTCTTGATAGGCGATCACCATCGGATCCATCTCGTGGCAGACGTCGCAGAATTTATCGGTGCTTGTTTTCTCAAGCGCGTAATGCACCGGCACAACGACGAAAAACCCTATAATACCGCTTATGAAGATGATAAGCGCTAGTAATTTTTTAGAAATTCTCATGGCGTCACCCCCATCCATTGCGGCACTTCGTGCTCGTGGCATTCGGTACACATATTCGTAGATGCCTTGTGCTCGTTGTGGCATTCGTCGCAGTATAGCGTAGGACCGTCGTGGACGGAGTTATGCGGATTAGCCTTAAGCGTATCCATAAATTTTAGCCTCAAAGCGAGCTGCTTTTTGTCGCCGTGGCAGCTGATACAGCCCTTGTCGCCGATGCTTTTAAATTTAGACGGATCGCTTCCTTGATTTATGTGGCAATCGACGCAATCAAACGACAAATGCTCGTGATGAGGTTTGATTTTGTATTTTGCCCGAAGCTCATCTGAAACGACTATGTTCGTGGCGTTGGCGTCATTAGCGCTCGGCGCACCGAACAAAGTCGCGATGATACAGCACAGAAACAGCGCCGTAAAACTGAAATTTTTCATTTGCAACCTTTTAGAAAACTGCCTTGCCAGCTCGCTTTCGCTACCGGCAAGGCTTTAAAGAGCTTGCGCTCGGACCTAGTTAGGCGATCTGCTCGCCAGCGATCATTCCGAAAACTATGCAGTCGGTAATCGCGACGGTGCCTAAGCGGCTGGCGCCGTGAGTACCGCCGGTGATCTCGCCTGCAGCCCAGAGGCCTGGGATCGGCTTATTCGTCTTAGATGATAAGACCTCGGCTTTGGTGTTGATCTTTAGGCCGCCCATAGTGTGGTGAGGCTTCGGCGAGAGGCGGATGACGTAGAAAGGTCCCGCTTCGTTGATCTCGCTTAGCGCGCTTTCTTGCTTGCCGAACTCGTCTTTTTTCGCCTTAACGCCTTTGTTGTATTTTTTGACGCTCTCTTTTAAGGCATCTGCAGGCACGCCGTATTTGCTAGCTATCTCATCTAGGCTCGCGCATTCGCCCACTAACTTACCGCTTGCCATGCCTTTAGAAATAACCTCTTCGCTTAGGTCTTTAAACGCCATTTTGGTATCTGCAAATGTTATCGGATAGGCTTTTGGATCCTCGCGTAAAATTTTAAACTCCGCATCCGCACGAGTCTTGCGGTCTGCAAGCTCGTTCATAAAGCGCTTGCCGTTGCGTACATCCACGGCGATACCGTATTTAAAGGTGCCTTGCTGAGTTAGGATCGGAGCGGTACCGAAACCCTTCTCGTCGGGGCTCGCCCACGGACCGAACTGGATCCAGTCTACTTGCACCGGATACGCGCCGATCTCAAAGGCTTTTAGTAGCACGCCCGCGGTAGCTCCTGCGTGATTTGTGCTATCTACGTCATCTGGAATGCGCGGATCTTGAAGCTTGCGGAAAATTTTATCGCGGCAAAATCCGCCCGCTGCGAGTACTACGCCTTTTTTGGCTTTGAGCGTCTTTTTGGTGCCGCTCGTATTTTCAAGATCGTCGCTGTAGAGATTTGGATCAAATTTATACTCCTCGCGGATCACGACGCCCGCCACGCGATCTCCGTCCATTACGAAATCGTCAAATTTTGCGCGGCGGCGAAGCTCGCAGCCCTTATCTTTTAGCGCTTCAAATTTTTCAAGCATCGGCTGGATGTAGCCAGAGCCGCTATCGTTTGTAGTTAGCATCGAGCGAGCGACACTGTGTCCGCCGAAGTGCGCGCAGTGATCCATCTTAAATTGCACGCCGTTATCTACGAGGAATTTAAACGCGTCCAAGCCGCGATCGGCTAGGGTGCTTAAAAG
>CAUSBF010000244.1:0-2739 GCA_963529595.1 uncultured Campylobacter sp. | reverse complement strand
GCCTAGCGCCAAAGTAGCGCTTAAGAGGATCGCGCCCGCGCAAGCAAAAATCCCACTTATCAGCCTGCCTCTAAAAATTTTAATCAAAATCCCGCTGCTGCGAAATAGCGCCGCATTGGCGCGCTGCTTCGCCTCGTAAAAAAAGCTAAATAGCACCCGAAATAGCGCGAAAGCCCAGAACGCCGCCAGCACGTAAAAGCCCGCATCGTCCAAATCCTGCGCGTAAAGCGCGAAGCAAAAAACGCTAATGATCAGCGCTAGCCTAAGCGCTATCTCACAGATCCAGCGGCGCGTCGTCGTCATCGAGCCTGTTTGCCTCATTGATCTTTGGAATGCCCATCTCTTCGATATTTAAAGGCGGCGCGGGTTTAAATTTCGCCTCGTCCTCTTGCGCCTCAAAAGGCGGCTCATCGCTATCGCCTCTTTCAAAATTTAAAACATCCATTCGCTGCGCACTCTCCGCGCTTTGCGATACACCCTCTTCGCCTTGACGTGCGCCTTTTGCGCCGGGAGATGTGTCTTTTGCGCCTCGCGGAGTGCCCGCTAAATTTTTATGCGCGTCTGTTTCGGGCGCGACACTGCCCGCTCTTGCATCATCTAAATTTTGCCCCTGAAATTCTTGCTTTTGCGGTGCGTTCTGTACCGCGCGACGCACCTCTGCTAAGCCCTGCTCTGCGCTAAATTTAGACTCGCCTTCCATCTCCTCGTCGCTTTCGCCGAAGCTAGGCATCTCATCAAAATCGATATTTACTCCGGAGTTTCTAGCGCTAGCGGAGCTTTTATTAAAATTTACGCCGCTATTTTGCGCTTCGTTAAAATTTTGAGCTTCATTAAAATTCTGCGCTGCACCCTGATGCGAGGCATCGAGGCGCGGCGCAGCAGGCTCCTCAAAGCCCTGATCTTGCAGCTGCGAGACGTAATCGAGATTGTCATTTTCGTTAAAGATCGCGCTCTCGCTGGGCTCGCCGCCAAAGCTCGTATCGACAAAGCGGGTAAATCTGCCCTGAAAGCCCACCTCGATCGTCCTGCCCGCCTCGCCCGAGCGGTTTTTGCCGACGATGATTTCGGCTTTTTCCTGATAGTCGTTGCGCCTAAATACGGGCTCGCCCGCGTCCTTGCCCTCGGCCTCCAGCCGCGAAATGCGCTCGCGCTCCATCTGCTCTTTATAAACCTCGTCGCGATAGACGAAAAGTATAATGTCGGCATCCTGCTCGATCGCGCCGCTTTCGCGCAGATCGCTTAGCATCGGGCGTTTGTTAGAGCGCGCCTCAAGCGAGCGGTTTAGCTGCGACAGCGCGATTATCGGGATGTTTAGCTCGCGCGCTAAGAGCTTGAGCCCTCGTGAAATTTCGGCGATTTGCAGGTGGCGCTCGGAGTAGTTGCTCGTGCTCGTCATAAGTCCGATGTAATCGATCACGCAAAGCTCGATGTTGGCGTCCGCGGATTTGAGTTTGCGCAGCTGGGTACGGACTTGGTGGATGTTTACATAGCCGCTGTCATAGACGAAAAGCGGCATATTCAGCACCGCGTCGCAAGCGTCGTTGAAGCGCGTCCAGTCGTCGTCGCTAAGCTTGGCGCTCATTATGTCGCTTAGCGGGATCGAACTAAGCGCGCTTAGTATGCGATACATCAGCTGCACGGAGGGCATCTCTAGCGAGAAAAATACGACGCCTTTGCCGCTTTGCAGCGTTTTCATCATTAAATTTAGCGCAAAGGCGGTCTTGCCCATGCCGGGGCGGGCGGCGATGATGATGAGCTCGCCCGGTTTTAGCCCCTTCGTGCAGTCGTTTAGGAAGCGAAAGCCCGTATCCAGCCCCACGAGCTCCGAGCCTGCGAGCGCCTTTTGACGTTTCAGCTCCTCTACTACGCCTTCGATGATCTCGTGCGATTTTTTGATGCCACCGTGGCGCTCCTCGTCGATGAGCTCGTAAATTTTGGAGCTGATTTTATCGGCGGTATCCTTGCTGCGTACGGCTTCGTTTACCATCGAAGGGATCTCGTGCGCGACCTTGATTAGCGAGCGCTTGATCGATTTTTCGCGCAGCTCGAGCGCGTATTTTGGGGCATCAACCACGCCGCTGGTGGCTACGACCTCGGTAAATGCGCCATCGTCGTAGCGCTCGGCTAGCCATTTTTTAACGAAGCTCGGCGCGATCGGCTCGTTGTGCGAGGAGCACTTGACGATCGCCTCGTAGATGTCGGCGTGCGGCTTATAGAAAAAATCGCCGACCGAGATTATCTCGCTCAGCTCGCCGTATGCGTCCTCGTTTTGCAAAAGCGAGCTTAAAATCGCGCGCTCCATATCCAGATCGTATAAATTTGCAGGTACATTCTGCTTCGTTGCCATCGCTTCCCCTCGTTTCGCATTTAAATTCTATAAAATTTCAAGCTCGCCTCCGCAAATCTCTGCGGCGCGATAATTTTAAATTTTATAGAATTTAAATCTCGCCTACCAGCAAAATTCTATCGGACAAAATTTTATAATTTGGGCCGCTTTAAATTTTGCTATCTAAAATTTCATCCTCGGAATTTTCGCCTTTAAAATCCCGTCAGTTTTAAATTTCGCCATTTGAAATTTTGACTCTTAGAATTTCGCTCGCCTTAAATTTAGGTGCAGGACGAAATCCAGGCGGATGAAATTTCGCGGCGTATCGGAAGCTCATTCGTCAAGATTCCGCTTTGCGGCACAGAATTTTACCGTTTAAAATTTCACACTGCAAATTCTGCTCTATAAAATTC
>CAUSBF010000243.1:0-2750 GCA_963529595.1 uncultured Campylobacter sp. | reverse complement strand
AGCCCCAGCACCAGCGCGGGCGCGACGTCTAGCATTTTGCTTTTAAAATTTACGAACGAACCGAATATCGAGCTAAAGATCATCTGCATGATGCTAATGCCGATGGCGTACTTGACATCGTAGCCGAAGAGCATCATCACGGGCACCACGACGGTACCGCCGCCGATGCCGAAAAATCCGCTGATAAAGCCTACGCAGGCGCCGATTAAAATGTATTCAAAAAACATCCGTATTCCTTATTTCAGCCCATTTGGTCTCTCTAAATTCCGCTTTTTTGCGGCTTGTAATTAAAATTTACCGCTTGCAAGCGTTTAAATTTAGGCGCGAAATTTAGTAAATTTAAAGCTTATAGTCGTTTTGATTCGCACATCCATTCGCGGTAGCGCTCGCGCGAAATTTTTATATTTTCATATCGCAAGGTATCCGCGCGAAAGCATTTCAAGCTCAGTTCATTACCCTCAAAGCCCGCAAAATCAGCCTGCTCGTAGATGTCGTAACCGCCCTGCATGCAGTCTAAAACGTCTACATATCTCTGCTCTTCACTCATCGGCTCGGCAAAGCTCACCAAATGCACGCCGTTTGGAGCCGCCCAGTAGCAGCCGTCCACCGCCAGCGCGTCCCAACCCCGCAGATAGTGCACGCCGTCCCAAATGAAGCTCTCCTTGCCGAGCGTCCAGACGTCCGGCACGAAGCGCATGATCTGCGCTGAGGCTAGATCAAGCACGCTGTAGCCGTATAGATCCTGGCGAAAAACGAGGTAAAATTTGCCGTCTGCGTGGCGGATTAGGCTAAAAAATTCCGCCCGATCGTCTATGCAGCGCCAGCTTATTATCTGCGGCGCGCCAAACAGCGTGTATTTGCCGCCGCTAAAATTTACCGCGCCGAGCCTATATGCGTCCTTTACGATCTCATATCCGCCACCTAAATTTATCGTTTGGCGCTGAGTAAAATTTTGCCTCTTAAAAAGAGCTTCCGCCTGCTTGATGCGCGCTTGGTACTGCGCGGAATTTACGGCGTTTGGCATCGTGCGCTCCTTAAAATTTTATGCGGACGGGTTAAATTTTGCGCTGCCACCAACGCCGCGCGCTTCTTAAATTTCATCCGAACCGAATAAATTTAGCCTCGCATGGCGGCAAAATTTGACCGATAAACGGCAGGGCTCAAGCATTCGGCGGCAACCGATAACCGCTAAGCGTAGCCTATGAGCGTTATGTACCAGCGCCTAAATTTTAAATCTTGCCTTGTGAATTTCATAAAATTTACGCGCAGTTTCGGCATCCTATGGATATCTTGCGATACTGCGCCGCCTTCAAACGCTCACGCACGAGAGCGTGAAATTTTACGAGCGTTTGAAATTTCGAGGCGTTTAAATTTCACGATATTTAAAATTCCGCGGCATTTTAAAATTTCACGACGTTTTAAATTCCAGCGAAATTCGAAATTTCGCGAGTATTTGAAATTTCGCAACCTTTAAATTCCTCTAGCGTCTTAAATTTTATCCGACGCGAGCAGGCAGATCGCCCGGACGGACAGACCGCTCAAATTTGCTCGCCCGCGCGGTACCGCTAGCTATCACTCAAAATTTACTCCCCAGAATTTTGTTCCTATCAAGAGCGCAATAATCTAGCCGCTAGCTATTACTCAAATTTACTCTCGTCCGCAGCGCCGCTAGTGTATAAATTTAAAATTTTACTCGCCCAAAGCTGCGAATATTACTCGGATTTGCCCTCTTCTTTGGCGCCTGAAATTTTATCCAGCACCTTCTTGCCGACCTCGCTTTGATTTAGCGCTTCAAGCATCGCGGCTAGCTGCGTGCCGCCCTTGGCGCTTAAAATTTCGCCGAATTTACTCATCCCCTCGCCTACGCTGCCTTCGTTCGCGATGATCTTAAGATCCGCCGCGCTTAGCGCCTTGGCCTGCTCTAGGCCGATGTCGCGGTTCGCTTCGATCTGTTTAATCGAGATCAGATAGGTCTGATAGCCCTGATTTTCGCCGATCTCGCGCGCGAGCTCTATCTGTGCGTTTACGGGCGCGAGCTCTTTTAGCCTAAGCGCCTCGGCCTCGGCGGAGCCTATCTTTAGCGTACCCTGCGCTTCTTTGTCCTTCATCTCCAAAAGCGCTGCAGCGGCGAGAAACTGCTTCTCTTTATCGCCCTGCGCTACTAAAATTTGATTTTCCTTGATCGCTTCGGCGTCGCGGATTTTGGCGTTTTTGCGCGCTTCGGCGTCGATCTCGATCTTGCGCTGCTCCTGCTCGGCTTTTACGATCTCTACTTGCTTTTTGATCTCGGCCTGCTTGACGTCGTTTACCCGCACGACCTCCATCGCCTTTTCCTGCGTGATCTTTTGCTGATCTTTAATGAGCTGCTCGGCCTGCTCCTTTGAGATCGCGACCTCTCGCTCGTTTTCGACGGTTTTAAGGCCCACCATCTTATTGGCTTCCTGCTGGCGCACTTCGGTTGCCTGCGCGGCTTCGATCTCGGCGATCTGGGCAAGCTTGGTGTTGTTTGCGACCTCTACGCGGCTTTCCTTTTCGATCTGGGATTTTTTCTTCTCCATGATGTTTAAGATGACCTTGCTGCCGCTGCTATCTCGGATATCCATCAGCTCGATATTTTTGACGGGCTCGATACCCCAGTTTTGCAGCTGCGTCTTTACCGCCTTAGTAAAATCATCTCCGAGCTCGGAGCGGATCTGCAAGATGTCCTCAAGCACGCGGCTCGAAAGGATCGAGCGGATCGAGCCTTGAAT
>CAUSBF010000242.1:0-2789 GCA_963529595.1 uncultured Campylobacter sp. | reverse complement strand
CACACCGGACGTAAAAAGAAACTCCCTCGGGCTTTATCTCGCGTGCAAAATCGCGCAGGGCCAAAATTTGAACGCGGTTCCGTTCGTAATTTTCCGCTAAACCGGGCTCCGCAAAGAAAAATTTGTAGATTAAAAACCCCGCAGCTAGCACAAGCGCAATGCCTACGAGAAGCTTAAATAACCTAAAAATTTCCGAGAAAAAATATTTTATAAAATTCACGCCCGCCTCCTAAATTTCATCGAATTTCACCGTCTACGCAAAGGGCAGAATTTTTTTGTAATTGCTCCACAGATCGCTCTCCTCGCCGAAATATGCAAGCAGTCCGCGCGCGTTGCGATCGAAAGGGTTGGGCTCTTTATGCAGCGCGATACGCTGCGACAGGCGCAGATCGTAGGTGTTGTATATCGCAGAATACGGCACCGGAAAGTCCGAAGCGTAAAGCAGGCGCGAGTGCACGTCCGTTTGGCTCGCCAGGTGCGGCAGGGCTTTCGCGCGCACCGGCGTCATCAGCGCCGAAACATCGGCGTAGAGGTTCTTGTGCGTGCGCAGAAGCGCTAAAAGCGCGAAATAATCGTGTCCGAAATTTCGCGGGCGACGCGAGAGCGCACGAAAGATATGCGAATACTCATAGTTGATCGCCATGTGCGCGCACACCGTCGTAACGCCCAGCTCAAGCGGCGCGTAGATCATCTCCAGCGCCTCGCAGCGGCGAGTGCTCGGCACCGAGCTTTCGTTGCCGACATGGATCACCAGCGGCAAGCCGAGCTTGGCGAGTTTTTCAAAATACGGCGCGTAGCGAGGCAGCCTCGTATCCAGATCCCAATAATTTTGTAAAAATTTCGCCCCCTTAAATCCGAGCTCAAAGCAGCGATCGATCTCATCTAGCGCGTCCGCCCTTTTTGGATTGATACTAAAAAACGGTACGATGAGATCAGGGTTTTTTTGATAAATTTCAAACACGCTGTCGTTATCCGCACAGACGGTCTTATCGCGATGGATTAGCTCGCCCGCGTCGCTAAATTTAGCATCCACGCCGAAAAGCACAGCCTTTTTAACGTATTTCGAAGCTCTAAGCCCGCCGAGCAGAGCGTCCACATAGGCCTCGTATGGCTCTTTGATCGCGCGCGATACGTCTATACCGAAACGCCTGCCGAAAAGGCGCAGCGCGAGCCTGTCGTAAGGGCGGTCGAAGCGCACCTCCTTGCTTAGCAGATGGACGTGAAAATCAAGCGTTTGCATCGGGGATCCTTGGGAAAATTTTGCCGAGTTTATATCAAATTGCGGTAAATGGTTAGAATTTTAAATTCGGGTTTAAATTTACGCACAGCGCCCTGCCGCGCCTTTAAATTTTAAAATTTAAACCTCACCGCAAGAGCCGCTAATTGATATTTAATGCCGTTTTAAAGCTACGGCGATATACTTGCGATTTGAAAAGCTATTTCAATTAAGGAGCGAAGATGGAGTTTGAAATTTTAGAAAATTCCGCCGATTTTAAGCCTGGCGATCTAGATGAAATAATGGTCTCGATCGGCTGGGATACGGAACAAAACGCAGCCTCCGTGCCGCCGCACGAGACATACAGGGTGTGGCGCACATATGATTACGTGGCGATCGCCAAAACGCAAGGCAAGACCGTGGGGGTGCTGGAGGCGTTTTGCGACCGCGACAACTTCGCTACGAGCTATCTTTACTGCGTGATAGTTCATAAGGATTATCAAAGGCGCGGTATCGGTACGGCGCTCGTAAATGCCTTTAATAAGCGCTTTGCGCACACCACCACCTTTGTCGTTACTCCTCTGCACAAAGCTGAGGGCGCCGGAGAATTCCTACAAAAGTGCGGTTTTAAGGACGCGTCGGAGCACTTTACGGTTCATATGAGGAAGCGAAATTCGATCTAGCGGAAAGCGAAATTTGCTCCAACCGGCGTAAATTTAATAAAATTTCACGCGACTTTTAAATTTTAAATCGCGCGAAATTCTGCGCCGTCTTTTCGCCCCTTTACTACAGATCGCCGCGCGAGATATGCGGCTACGTATACTCTCGCTCGTCCGCGCTAAATAACCGTATATTCGCGCCGGCGCCGTAAATTCCAATTCTACGCGCGGCATACAAAAACAACTCCACTCGCCCTCACCTGCACAAAAGCAAACCTAAAAGAATTTTCGGCTACAATTTCCCCCAAATAAAGGCAAAATATGAAAGAAATCTCGCTACTAAGGCTCTCGCTCGCAATCTACGTCGATATGTTTTTGCGCCTCGTGACCACGTTTATCAACACCTACATGATCTCGCGCGTGGACGTCTCGCTAGTAGGCGCGCTGGGGGCGGGCAACGAGATATTTTTGCTCTTCATCACAGTTTTTGGCTTCCTCGCCGTGGGCTGCTCGGTTCTCGTAGCGCAGGCGCTTGGAGCGAAAAACAAAGTCCTAGCCATGCGCGCGATCCACACGAGCATCGCATTCAACGCGCTCGTGGGGCTTTGCAGCGGCGTTTTCGTCTTTAGCTGCGCGCCGTTTTTACTCCGCGCGCTGCAGGTGCCCGCCGAGCTTTTGAGCGAAAGCGCGATCTATCTTAAGGTCATCAGCATCGTATTTGCGATAGACGCCGTCGCGATCGTGCTTAGCGCCATCGTGCGTGTTTACGGATACGCAAATTTCATCATCGCGGTCTCCATGGTTATGAATTTAGTAACTCTCGCGGGCAACTACGTCTTGCTATTTAGACCGTTCGGACTGCCTTACTACGGGCTTGAGGGCATCGGCGTAAGCACGATCGCAGGGCGTATGAT
>CAUSBF010000241.1:0-2820 GCA_963529595.1 uncultured Campylobacter sp. | reverse complement strand
TTTCTTATTCTTAATATACTAAAATCCCGCTCCGTTTCATTTGCAAATTTTGAAACGTATTTCTAAAAAGGAAAATCAATGAGCGAAAGAAATTTACAAATTTTAGGTTGGGCGGGCACATGCCTGTCGGTCATCATGTACGTATCCTACGTGCCGAACATAATGGCGAATTTAGACGGCAACAAAGTCCCGTTTCTCCAGCCGCTCGCAGCCGCGATAAACTGCACGATATAGCTTAGCTACGGTCTTTTAAAGCCCAAAAAGGACTATCCGCTCGCCGCGGCGAATTTCCCGGGGATTATCTTTGGGCTGCTAACTGCAATAACGGCGCTTTAACCGCGCTTTTAGCGGCTTAATAAATTTCAAAATCGCCCGCGCCACACCTTGTCTGCCGCGTCTGTACAGCGCGCCCACCTGCCACGCTGAGTCCGAGCTAACTTTGTCGCAAGCGTACCCGCACCTCACATATCCATTACGGCGCGGCTTTAAATTTCACAAAATCGTCCGTGCCGCATTCAAATCTACGGAATTTAAATAACTTTTATACAAAATTTGATAAGCTTATTTCGGTCAAAATTTTATCTTTAAAAGGACGAAAAATGAAAAAGGTCATCACTTGCGTCGATCAAAATGCGCTTGCCCCGGCGGTTAGAGATTATGGAATTTATGTCGCTAAAACCTTGGATGCCGAGCTCGTGTTTATTCACGTAGTTGAAATTCCGGAGCTTGGCGAGAATTTTTATGGGCTAGCCGCAGGCGGGATCGTCCTAGGAGAGAATGATATCCTTGCAAATAGCTACGGAAGTCCCACACTAGGCGGCGTGGATGCGGAGAAAGACCACGAAGAAGCTGAAGCGATGCTGGATGAATATATCTGCGCTGCGACTGCTGCGGGCGTGAAGGCGAGTAAAATCATTAAAGATGGCGATTTCATCGACGTTATCGCCGAGTACAAGGACGAAGCTGAAATTTTTGTACTCGGTATCAAGGGCTCGAATAACGAGGACGTAGGCTTTAACGCAAGCGTGCTAATAAAGGAGCTTCACGTGCCATCGCTGCTCGTGAATAAGGAATTTTCACCGATTAACTCCGTACTTATCGCATTTGACGGCACTGACGCGGCGAAACGCACGCTTGAGTTTATAAAGAGCTCAAAGCTTCTTGTGAGTGCACATAAGCATGTCTTGCATGTAAATCTCGATACCACAGAGGGTGAGCGGATGCTGGATCTAGCGCGCGAAATTTTAGGCACTCAAAACGCCACTTTCAAATACATCCAAGCGGAAGTGCCCGCCGATGAGATCATCAAATATCGCCGCGCTAATAACCTCGATCTCATCGCTACCGGTGCCTTTACGAAGGGCTTTTTCAAAAAGCTCTTTTTAGGCAGCGTCTCCGAGGATATCTTGCACAATGCGCTTGTACCGGTGCTAGTGTTATCGTAATCGCAAGACCAAACGCCGATAAACGCTAAATTCCGTCGCTTATGTTATTTTAAAGTGGCGGAATTTTAGAATTTTAAATTTTTCAATCTTTCGTTTTTCAAATTCATATACTTTTTAAAATTCATAGAAATTTTGCTTAATAATTAGTCAATATATCTTATTAAATTCCGTTAAATTAGTAATTGCATATAAAATTTTATGATTTAGTTTATTAAAAATTTTATTATTATTTAAGAAGAATTGTAAGATAATCCCGCCAATAAATTGATATGGATTATAAAATCTAAAAAGGATTTTTATGAAAAAGGGTAAAATTTTACTTTCTTTTGCGCTACTTTGCTCGCCGTTTTGGCTTACTGCGACGCAAAATAGCGACGCTTCTCAAAACTCGTCCGCCGCAAGCTCCACCTCTAAAATTTCGTCGTCGCAAAGCTCGCGTCAAGACGCTGCATCGCGGAGTTCCACGCTGCTTTCTTCAAATTTAGCCTCTAATAGCGCGGCTCCGCAAAGCGGTAGCGCGACAAATTCTACGCTGCAGGGCTCAGACGACGATAATCTCGGCACCATAAACGTCACGGGCAAAGCCGATCTGTCCACTACCGAGGGCACCGGCTCGTATACGACGGGCAATATGAGTACCGCGACGGGGCTAAATTTAAGCATAAGAGAGACGCCGCAGTCCATAAGCGTCATCTCCAATCAGCTTTTAAAAGATCTGAGCCTGCACAACGCCGAAGAGGCTCTTTCAAAATACGCCACCGGCATTTCGCTAAATAACGACGCGGGCGGCAATCGCATCGTCTCGCGCGGCTTTTATGTCGATAATATCCAAGAAGACGGCATCGCAAGCTCGGTTTCTAGCTCCGTGTTCGGGCCTCTGGGCTCATCGAAGGAATTTACCGATTTGGAATTCTATGATCGCGTCGAGGTTCTGCGCGGCGTAGCAGGCCTTACGCAAAGCAACGGCGAGCCCGGCGGCACGATAAATTTAATCCGAAAGCGCCCGAGCGATCAGTTCGGCTTTAACGTAAGTCTAAGCGGCGGTAGCTGGGATAATTATCGCGGTATGATCGACGTTACGGATGCGATAAATCAAAGCGGTACGGCACGCGCGCGGCTGATCGGAATTTTAAGTAAAACGGGCTCGTTTAAGGACTATCCGCGCAACGGCTATCGCGAAGGCATCGGCGTTTCGACAGAATTTGACGTGGCCGATAAGACGCTTCTTAGCGCGGGATTTTTGTGGCAAAAAACCGTCGGCGTCTATGATATTTACGGCGTGCCCGTTTTAGATAATCATGGAAATTTACTAAATTTACCGCGCAGAAGCTACTTCGGTTCGGACTGGGACAGAAGCGAATATAAAAAATTTAAT
>CAUSBF010000240.1:0-2839 GCA_963529595.1 uncultured Campylobacter sp. | reverse complement strand
GCGCAGGCTCGCGGCGCGGAATTTAAAGCGAAATTTAAACACATCGCGGGCGTCGGTTTAAATTTGCGCGGCACAGGCGTAAATTTCCGCAGCGCGAGCTTGAGCTTATACGACGCGAACATAAAATTTAAAATTTTAGATCTACTATGCGGCGGCTCGGGCGTAAATTTTAAAAGCGCGAGTTTAAATTTACGCGGCGACAAGGAGCTAGAATTTAAAAGCTCTGCCGCTTGCTTTTGCGGCTTGAAGCAGCATTTTAAGCGCTCTGCGGCGGTAAATTTTAAAATCTCAAACCCGCGCCCAACCGCCGCTTGCAAGCCGAAGCGTCTCGCGCCTAGAAATTTTAAAAATTTCATCGCATGCCTATTCAGAGCGTAAAATTTCATTCTTTGCACCCCCCGTGAAAGCGAAGCATTCGTCGCTTGCCATACTTCATAGCGCGAAATTTTACCGCTTGCGGCTCGAATCAAAGCAGAATACTTATGCAAGCAAACGGCGTAAATTTCGCTACGCCACGCTTCGTAGTTACGCCGCGTAACCGCGCTGCAAAGCTGCATCGTAAAGCGTGATTTAAAATTTAAAAGCGCGCCCGTGAGGTCAAATTTGCTAAAATTTTCCGCGCGCCATACTTTGTAGCCGTGCCGTGCAGCTGCGCTACAAAGTCGCGCTATGCGGCGCTGCGCAAAATTCGAATATCCGCCCGCATGATTAAATTTAACCGCGCTCCGTTTTTCTGTCGCGTCGTACGTATGCTGCGAAGTAAGCCGCGCCGCACGCCCCGCTTCGGCTTTATCCGCGCGCGGCAAAATACGACGCGAAGCACGCGGCAGCGCGCGAATAAGCTTTAAAATTCTCAATCCACGCTGCGATATAAAATTTTGCGCTGTGTCCGCAAAAGGCGCTGAAGCGTGCGTAAATTTTAAAATTTCAAACCGATTGCACGGCATAGGCGTAAAATTTAAAAATTCCGCCGCTTGCTTTTGTGGCGCGGCGCGGCTTTTTAAGTGCTCTGCGGCGGTAAATTTTAAAATTTCAGATCTACGCCCTGCCGCCTGTTTATGCGAGCCAAAATACCTCGCGCTAAGAAATTTTAAAATTTCAAGCCCGTGCTCCGCTCGCTTGCAAAAAAATTCTAAAAATTTCATCGCGTCCTCTCTTTTGGCGGCGTGAAATTCCGCCATCAATGCCTCGGGCGAAAGCAAAACGTTAATTGCGCCGATTTTTGCGGCACAAAATTTCTCCGCGCAAGCGTAAAGCAAAAATAAATTTTTCATCGTGCACCCCTTTTTACGCTAAGCACGCACAAGCTGAAAAACAAAACCGCTCCGAGCGCCTGAATGGCGAGGTTTACCCACAGCGTCGCGCTCTGCCCGCCCGATAAAAAGCAGATGCGAAAGGACTCGACCGCGTATGTGGGCGGCAGCAGGTGCCCGATGAAGTTGATCGTCGCGGGCAGTCCGCGCAGATCGAATATCATGCCGCTAAGCAGCGTCACGGGCAGATAGCCGATGACGATGGCGTATTCTTGCGCTAGGAATTGATTTTTGCAGATCGCCGAGATCAGCATGCCTAGGCAGGTCATCTCCAGCACGAAGACGCAAAGCGTCGCCAGCAGCATCGCCACGCTGCCGCGGATCGGGATGCCCAAAAGTACCTGCCCGTAAACGAGCGTCATCGCGCCGCCCAAAAGCGCTAGGAAATAATACGCGCCGACCTTGGCAGTGACGATCTCAAGCGCGCTTGCATTGGAGTTGTAAAGCGAGGCGATCGTGCCGCGATCCCATTCGCGCGAGATCACGACTGCGACCATAAATAGGCAGATGAGCCCTAAAATCCCCACGTACTCAGCAGATACGAGATACCACGTCGATTCGTTGGCTTCGTTGAACCAGCTACGATAATTCACGCTGACGGGCTTTGCGGCGGCGTTTAAATTTGCGTTTAAAAAGCCGTAATCTTGCGCCAAAACCTGCTCGATTACGCCTGCTACGTAAACATAGCTAAGAAGCGCGAGCTGCGACTGCGTGGCGTTTTGGATAAGGAAAATCTCGGCGCCGTCTTTATTCGAGCCGCCCGCGCCGCTTGAGCTGCCACCGTTATTTGCAGCGCCGCTTACACCACCCGCGCCGTTAGCGTAAGGGCTCGCATTGACGCCGCCGCTCGCATTTTTGAGATCATCCGCACCGCCGATAAGGCCTGTATTCGTATCGCCTGCGCCGCCGATTAAATTTGCGCTGCCTTGATTTGCGCCCATATCGCTCGCGCTGCTACCGGAATTTGCGCTCATACCGCCCGTATCGTTACTGCGAGAATTTGCGCCGGCGAAATTCGTAGTCGTACCCATACTGCCGCCGCTAGAATTTGCGATCACGCTGTTGGAATTTGCGCCCGCGCCGCTAAAAGAGTACGCGTTACCGCCTGCGCCATTGCCGTATGAACTATCGCCGCTTGCGCCGGTGCCTCTCGCAGAGGTGTTTATGCCACTCTCGGTGCCAGCGCCTCTGTCGTCAAGCGGACGGAAATTTTCGGCGCTGCTCACGTTTTGGATATCGCTTGTGCCGCGCGTGGAGGAGCTTTCATCGCCATGGATATTTAAATTTACGCCCGCGCCGCCGAGTCCGCCCAAAGTGCTTTGAAATTTCGCCGCAAAGCGCGGATCAAAATACAAAATGCTCTCGATCTCATGCGCATTAAAATCCCTCCTCGCGCTCTCTAAGTCCGTGTAAACGCGGGTTTGCAGGTATTTTGAGCCCAAAAATCCGCCGAGCAGATCACGCTCAATTTTGGAGCCCAGATCGCTTACGAAGCCCACCTTGACGGGCTTTATATCCATTCGCAT
>CAUSBF010000239.1:0-2846 GCA_963529595.1 uncultured Campylobacter sp. | reverse complement strand
TAAATTTACGACCGAATTTTAAATTTTACGAACGACGCCGTAGCAATATTGCGAAACCGCTCGTAAAATTCTAAAATCGAAATTTTACGAACCGTAAATTTAGAGCCAATCTTTAAAATTTCATAGCGATAAAATTTTAAGTAAAATTTCGTTCATGAGATTTAGGCTATCGGCGCGAATGTAGCCTGTGCGGCTACATTTTCTCTTTCGCGTTTAGACCCATCAGAGCAAACGCCGTACGGATACTAAGCGCCACGAGCGCGAACAGCTTGAGTTTCGCATCCTCGTTCTCGCTGCCTACGACGCGGTTTTCGTTGTAGTATTTATGAAAGTCCGCCGCGAGCGCCTTTAGGAAATCGGGCAGCTTCTGCAAGCCGCGCGAATTAAATGCGTCATTTAAAATTTCATTCAAGCTAAGCGCCGCAAAAGCTAGACCGAGCCCCGCTTCATCCAGCGTGCCGAAGTCCGCGCCTAGGACATCCGTCTCGCGCTTGCCCGCTTTGGTAAAAATTTGATTGACCCGCGCGTGGGCGTAGTTGATGTAAAAGATCGGATTGCTGCTGTCCTCGCGCGCGAGCTCGTCCACGTCGAACTCAAGCGGCGTCTCGCCCTTTTTGCTGATGAAGATAAATCGCATCGCGTCCCTGCCGATCGCGGCGAGCACGTCGCTCATCAAGATCGCGTTGCCCGCGCGCTTGCTCATCTTGTAGGTCTGCCCGTCTTTGAGCAAATTTACCATCTGCATTAGGATGATCTCAAGCCTGCTTTCGTCGTAGCCCAGAAAATGCACGGCGGCCTTTAAGCGCGCGATGTAGCCGTGGTGATCAGCTCCCCAGATGTTGATGCAGCGCTCATATCCGCGCTCAAATTTGTTGTTGTGATAAACGATGTCGCCCGCAAGATAGGTCGGACGCGCATCCTCGCGGATGACGACGCGATCCTTTTCGTCGCCGAGCTGCGATGAGCGGATCCAAATTTTGCCGTCCTGCTCATACATCTTGCCGCTGCGCTCAAGCTTCTTAATCGTAGGCTCAAGCTCGCCGTAGAGGCTCTTTTCGCTAGCCCAGTTTTGGATATGAATGCCCGCATCTGCGAGATCTTTTTGGATGATCTTTAGCACTTCGTCTTTAGCAAACTCCGCAAGGATCAAAACGCGCGATTCGTCGCGGAAAATTTCATCGCCGAATTGGGCGCGCGCAAGAGGGATGATCTCATCGATATACTCGCCGCGATAGTATTTCTCGGGGTAGCTCACGTCCTCGCCTGCAAGCTCGCGCGCACGAAGCGCGATCGAAGTGCCCAAAAGCTCGATCTGATTGCCCGCGTCGTTGATGTAGTACTCGGTATCGACGCGGTGCCCCAGATAGCCTCCGATGCGGGCGAACGTATCGCCGTAAACAGCGCCGCGTACGTGCCCGATATGAAGCGGACCTGTCGGATTGGCGCTGATGTATTCGAGCAAAATTTTTTGCGGCATAGCGGCGAAATTCCGCGCCTCATCGCAATTTGATGCTACGACGGAATTCAACGCTTCTGTAGAATTCTGCGAAATAAAATTTTGGCTAGCGGCGGAATTCCGCGATTTGGCGGTGTCGTTGCCGCTCGCAGCTAGATTTGCAGCGTAGCCTTTACTAGCAGGCTCGCTCGCGCAAAGCTTCTTTGAAGCCGGTAAAATTCCGCGTCCAAGCTCGGCGTCGTTTTTCGCAAAATCGCCGCCCAGTCTAAGGGCATTTTCAGCAAGAGCACCCAACACAGCGGGCTTTAGGTGAAAATTTAGATAGCCGTTCACCGCCGTAGCACTTAGAATTTCGCTATCTTTAAATTTAGCCGCAAGTTCCTCAGCGATGAGCCTAGGCGCCTTTCGCAGCTCCTTAGCCAGCGCGAAAGCTTCGGGTGAGGCGTAATGAGCCAAACTTTTATCTTTGGGTCTTTCTAAAACGACTTTGCGAGATAAAATTTTAAAAATTTCATTTAAGACTAAATTTTTCAAATCCTTTACGCCTTTTTAGTATCGCTGATTTCGGCGTCTTTAACCTCTTGTTCCATCTTTTTCTCGACCTTTTGCGGTTCGTCGTCCTCTTCCATCTCTTTTTTGAAAGTCTTTATGCCCTGTCCTAGACCCTTTGCAAGCTCCGGGATTTTTTTCGCTCCGAACAGCAACACAACAACGATCAAAACAATCAGCCAGTGTCCAATACTCATAGAACCCATTTTTTCTCCTTTAAATTTTCCAAATTTCGATTAGCTTGCCTATGTCGCGGCTCGCCGTTTCTAGTTTGATAGTTTTGTAGATTGATCTTAAATTTTCATACGCCGCTTCCAGGCGGTCGTTTATTATGAAATAATCATACTCGCCTAGGCGCTCCATCTCCTCTTGCGCGTTTTGCAGGCGTAAAGCAATATCGGCGGGATCATTATCGCCGCGAGCGCGCAACCTATCCCTAAGCTCCGACAAGCTCGGCGTAGTAATAAATACACTAGTAAGTTCGTTTTTAGGTACTTTTCCGCGCACGATCTCATATCCTTGCACATCGATGTCAAAAATCACGATCTTACCCCGCTCAAGCTCGCTCGTAGCGGCTTTTAGCGAAGTACCGTAGTATTTGCCGTGAACCAACGCCCACTCTAAAAACTCTCCGCGCTCGATGCCTGCGCGAAACTCACTCTCGCTTATGAAATGATAATTCACACCATCCGCTTCGCCCGCACGCATTTCGCGCGTCGTAGAGGAGATCGAGAAGTATATCTGCTCGCCAAATTCTGCGATAAGACGCTTTATGAGCGTGCTTTTGCCGCTGCCGCTGGGACCGGAGACGAGCAAAATTTTGCCTTTCACTATCTATCTC
>CAUSBF010000238.1:0-2883 GCA_963529595.1 uncultured Campylobacter sp. | reverse complement strand
CGATATCCGGCGCAGATGTAGAATTTAAGGCATCAGGTGCAATGGGATCTGGCGTAAAAGAAGCGGGGCTTAAAGCATCCTGCGAAGTCTGCGATCCTGCTTCAGCACTGTTTGCATTCACAGCCCCCTCTTGCTGCGCCACCAAATCTTGCGCGCGCTTTTGCGCTTTCATCTCATTTACCGCTTCGATGATATCTTCCAGTTCATTTTCATACATCAATTAGCCACCTCTTAAATTCAGCTTGTTTGCTCGCATCGACGCTAAAAAAGCGCTCCAGCATCGCCATATTGACGCCAGAGCTTACCCGGTGATTTAAATTTAGCCGCGCAAAAAGCACCGCCGCATCGCCATCTTGCGGATTATCGCGTAAAATACCGCGGCAAATCCGCATTGCGCCGTAGATATCGCCTTTTTTCTCAAGCTCCATAGCGTATGCTAGCGCACCATTCAAAGCTGGCTCCTAAGCCTTGGCCGCGTAATCCGCGATGATCGAGCCGATCTCTGCAGTCGAGCAAATTTCTTTGGCGTCGTACTGCGCGATATCCTTGGTGCGGTATCCGTCGCGAAGCAAGGCGCGTACGGCAAGCTCGATCGCGGCTGCCGCTTCATTCTCGCCGAATGCGTATTTCAGCATCATCGCAGCGCTTAAGATCGTAGCGATCGGGTTTGCGATACCCTGCCCCGCGATATCGGGTGCGCTGCCGTGGATCGGCTCGTAGATGCCTACCTTGCCGCCGATACTCGCACTCGGAAGCAGTCCGATCGAGCCGCAGATCATGCTCGCCTCGTCGCTTAAAATATCGCCGAATAAATTCTCCGTCAAAATCACATCGAACTGCGCAGGCGCCCGTACGAGCTGCATCGCGGCATTATCTACGTACATAAACTCTAAATTTATCCCCGCATAATTTTTGGCTAGCTCGCTTACGACCTCGCGCCACAGCTGGCTTGTTTCAAGCACGTTGGCTTTATCCACGAGCGTTATCTTTTTATTTCGCAAAAGCGCAGCCTCAAACGCGACCTTAGCCACGCGCTCGATCTCGGCGGCGTTGTAGCACATCGTATTTAGCGCATCCTTTTCGTTTTTAACGCGCGGCTGCCCGAAATAAATCCCGCCCGTAAGCTCGCGCACCACCATTATATCGACGCCTTTGATGATCTCCGGCTTTAGCGTCGAAGCGTTTATCAGCTCATCAAAAATCATCGCAGGGCGCAGATTTGCAAACGCTCCAAGCTCTTTGCGAATTTTTAGCAGTCCGCTTTCGGGGCGCAGTTCGCGCGGCAGGCTGTCCCATTTCGCGCCGCCGATCGCACCGAAAAGCACCGCATCGCTTGATTTAGCGGCATTTAGCGTCTCATCCGGAAGCGGAACGCCCATAATATCGATCGCCGCGCCGCCCATCAAGCGATAGTCAAAATTTAGCTCGAAATTAAATTTATGGCTTACAGCATCGAGCACCTTGATTGCTTCTTCGATGATCTCAGGGCCGATTCCGTCGCCTTTTATCACGCATACGTCGTATTTTTTCATCCAAATTCCTTACAAGTTTATCTTTGTTTTTGCGTAATTTATCGCTCCGCCCGCGTCAAGAAGCTTTTGCATAAACTCGGGGATTGCGCCGAATTTATACTCAGTTTTTTGAGTTAAATTTTTAATTACGCCGCCCTTTAGATCGATGCTAAGCTCGTCGCCCTGCGCGATCTTGTCCGTCTCGTCGCATTCGAGGATCAAAAAGCCCGTGTTGAAGCTGTTTCGATAAAAAATCCTAGCGAAGTTTTTTGCGATCACACATGAAATTCCGGCGGCCTTAAGCGCCATCGGAGCGTGCTCTCGCGAGCTGCCGCAGCCGAAATTTTTCCCCGCTACGATGATGTCGCCGCGAGCTATTTTGGACGAAAAATCCCTGTCCGTATCCTCCATAATGTGCGTCGCAAGCACCGCCGCATCGGAAGTGTTTAAGTAGCGCGCCGCGATAATAATGTCGGTGTCGATATCATCTCCGAATTTCCATACTTTTGCCATATTTCCGCCTTAAATTTTAAAATAGATGCACGATTTTACCGACAAATTTATTAAAATCCGCTCAATCGCTCCGATATGAGGGCGGAATTCCTCGTTTGAAATTTAGGGCCAAATTTAAACGCGAGAGCGTAGAGATGGAAAGTGCGGAGGCGTTAAATTTTAAATCGGCGGCATAAAGGATACGGAATTTTGGCGCATCGGTTTTACATTTGGGTAGTGCGAAATTTAGAGAACAATCTTAAATTTAGCTAAAAATATAACCTAAATTTTAAAATTTAGCCTAATTTTTAGAATTTAAAAAATCATTAAATTTAGATGGTTCGCACCGTATATAAGCAAAAATAAAGAGCGTTTCGGTATAATCCGATTTTCCAAAACAAATACACAACGACACAAGGAGATTTTATGGCGAGCCCAAAAGACGCCTTAACGCCCATCGAGCAGTTCTTCGACGAAAATCAAAAAAGCTACATCACCTACGAAAGACTGATAAAATTTTTCGACAAAGCCCCCACCGCGACGGCCGTTAAGAAGGTCGAAGCGCTTACGAAAAAATTTGACGTCGAGCTAATCTCCGCCGCAGAAATCTCCAAAATCAAAAATTTAGAGGACGCGAAACTCAAAGAAGCCACGCAAAAAAAGCTGCTAGACGAGGGCTGGGACGAGGAGTTTGACCTATCCAGCGACGTCGAGCTTTTGGAGTGGAGCCGTTCGGACAGCCCGGTGCGGATGTATCTGCGCGAAATGGGGCAGATCCCGCTGTTAACGAAAGAAGAAGAGATCGAGATCAGCAAAAAAATCGAGCTCGGCGAGGATATCATCATCGACGCGTTTTGCTCGGTGCCATATCTGATCGATT
>CAUSBF010000237.1:0-2887 GCA_963529595.1 uncultured Campylobacter sp. | reverse complement strand
AGAATTTTAGAATTTTAGAATTTTAGAATTTTAGAATTTTAGAATTTTAGAATTTCGCGGCGCGTAGATTAATAAGCGATTAAAACGCACCGCAGTAAGTCATGCTAGCAGCTAGTTTGCAGCGTCTTGAAGCTCTTCTTCGATCTCAGAGTTGCTTTTTACGACCATGCCTGAGCCGTGGATGACGCTAGGCATGCAGGATGTGCAGATATGCACCGTCTCGCCGTTTTTATGCGCCTTGATAAAGACCGCATTTTCATCGTCGCTGCTTTTTAGCGAACATATATTGCAAATGTAAATATCGCCTGATTTCATAGAAATCCTTTCTTAAAAAATTTTGCACTATTTTATGAAAATTTCAAAATTTTTCATTGATTTTAGTTAATCTTTAGCGATTTTTATTGCGGGCGCTTTCATCTATTAGCACTATGTGCGTCAAAAAGATGATGAAAAATAGCTGGAAAAATAATCCTACCAGCGGGATCAAACACAGCAGATAAAAAATAAAAGCGCTTAGGGCAAATTTATATCCGCCGCCCATTTTATAAGAGCGCTCGAAGCTTTTCGCGCTTAACGCGTTTGAAGCGACGTCGATTAGAATCAGCTTGTAATAGATATAAAAAAACGGCACGTTGATTATGAATAAATTTATTACCGGCACAAACAAAAGCACCGAACAGATAAATAAAATCGCTAAAAATTTTAAAATTTCAACGCTCATCAGCTTTAGCACTCGCGCCGTGCTCGCTTCGTCCGCGCGGATTAGGCGGTAGTGGCGGGCGTTGATCTCTTTAGTGACTGCGGGCGTCAGAAAGGCTGCGATGATAAGCGCACAAAACACGCTAAGCATCAGCACCGCAAAGCTGGCAAACACCGAAAAAATCGTACCGATAATCCACTTCGTAGCAGCAAAGCTTAGAATTTTCGCAATTACCGGGAAGCGCTGCTCGTCCAAGAAGCTAAAATCGCCGCTTTGCGCGCCCTGCGAAAGCGCGTCAAAAAGCTCTTTGCCGCCGAAAAATGCGAGCGTGCCCAAGATTATGAGCGAGCACACAAGTGGTAGTAGCGAGAGCAAAATAAACTTGCGCGTAAAAAAATCCTGCTTCGCCAAATTAAAAATTCTACCCATATATGCTCCTATTTGCGTTATTTTAGCGACTTTTGCGACGGAATTTGAGCGAGATTTATTTTGACTGCCGCACCGCGCCTCATTGATTCGCCCACTTGGCTCATTCGCTTGCTTTAACCGGCTCATCTCGCTTTATAATACGAAATTTATGCTTTGATCGCTCGCTCGCTTTTAATTTGCTCATTTATAGTGCGTAAAGAGAGACCGCATCCTAGCTTGGTTTTTACCTGTTGCAAATATTTATTTGCTTGCTGCGTGGAATTTCGCCACTTGTATGCAAGCAAAGCATTGCATAAAATTTCAGGCTCAAAATTGCAGAATTCCAAATCAAAGCCCTTTTTTAAAATTTGCTTGCCGAAATTTTATAGATGAAATTTCAAAATTTCAAAGGGAAATCTCGCGCGCAAACCCACGACTTCACTTCGTCGCGTCGTAGATCTTTTGCAATTGCTCGTAAATTTCGTTTGCGCTTACCGCGCCTTTTGATAGCACCTCGATTAGCACCTCGTTATCTTCAAGGTCTCCCCAGATTTTGCGGTAGCTGCCCTCTTTATAACCGTTATTTTGGCGGAATTTATTTAGCACGTTTTTGCCGATATATTTGGCAAAAAGTATGTCTAAGCTCACGCCACATTTAATCGCAACGCGAAAAAAATCGGTCAGCAGCTCGCCGATTTGCAGCTCAAAGCCGCTCGTTTCGTGGATTATGAGCTCGATGTCGTTTACGATTTCGTAGATGCTGTATTCGCGCACATCGTAGGCGTAGGAGCTAAACTCCGCAAATCCGCTTACTGCCGTGACGTCGCTTACGATGTGGTCGATGTCTTTGCCGCCGTAATATTGCTCTAAAATATAGCTCATTACGAAGTGCCAAATATCAACGATCTCGATGACGATATTATTCACGTCCGGCGCTGCAGAGATATTTTTCCAATGCTTCCACGCAAAGCTATCGATGAGCTCTGCACATTCCATGTAAATGCAGCGCTTCCAGTTGATAAGTTTGCCGTTTTTTGTATAGCCGTCCTCCCAGCCCACGCCGTTTGTTTCGTCGTTTAGGGCTTGCTGCATTAAAAACATCTCTTTTACTTTTTTATAATTTTCCATAAAAATTCTCCTAATTTTGGCTCGCGATTATAGCTAATAAAAGAAAATCATTGTATAATTTAGCAAAAAGGAGGCTTAAAATGTGTGCCGCTCAGGATAAATTCGACGAGTTTTTAGGCAGGATGAAACTCCTATCTCTCGGAGTTTTGCGCAATAATCTGCCATATTGCTGCAGTGCATTTTATGCCTACGATCCGCAAAATAAGGAGCTCATCATCGCAAGCGCGAGCGACTCCGAGCATATCAAAGCAGTCTTTGCCAACCGCGGAGTTGCAGCTACGGTCGCGCTGGATACGAAATTTGTAGGCAGGATCAAAGGCGTGCAGATTTGCGGCCATATCCGTAGCGCGGATGAGCGCGAAACCTCGCTATATCTTAAGCGCTTCCCGTTTGCGCGCGCGATGGAGACCGATTTTTTTACGATCAGAATCGATTGGATGAAAATGACCGATAATACTCTAACTTTCGGCAAAAAGCTAATTTGGGAACGCTAATTCGCTAAGAATACCATCTATTTATATTTTGCGAAATTTTAAACTTACGAGGATTAAATTTTATCTAGTAAGATTTTGAAATTTGCATAAATTCTATCTTGTCGATTTTTCAAAGAATTTCACTAATAGACCCGCTTTAAAATATCCGCACCTTTGG
>CAUSBF010000236.1:0-2912 GCA_963529595.1 uncultured Campylobacter sp. | reverse complement strand
GCTTTAGGATGCCCGAGTAGCCGAGCTCGTCCTTGTTGTAGTCTTTAGGCGCGAAATCTTTATCGCCCGTGATGTCTGAAAGAGCCTGCTCGCCGAGCTGCTGCCCGTATCTGCCGATCGTAAGCGTCGGGAGATAGTTTTTAGCCGCTTCTTTGACGCTTTTGGCGACTTTCACAGCCTTTGGATCGTCCTCGGAGGTGATGTTGTAGCCCAGCGTCGATTTACCGCTTGCGATATTGACTAGCCCGCCCACGAAGCCCCAGCCGCCCTCAAAAACGTCGTCGAAGCGGAAGCCGGGCGCGGCGCGTCCCGCGTTAAAATATGTGTCGCTATCCCCTATCCTCGCCCACGCTTTGAGTCCGAAAACGTTAGGGAATCTTGAGCTTTGCGCCCACTTCGGTTTGGTGAGATTATCTTTTTCGGTATCTGCGATAATCGAGCTTAGCGATAGCCCCGCGGCGTCCGCGGCGATAAAAGAGGCCTGCATCATCGCGAAACGATGAGGGTTTTTGAGTATCGCTTTGATCACCATCGGCGTCGATTTGACGGAGTAGTGCAAAAACGGCATCAGACCGTTTTTATCGACAAAACGTAGAGCCCTATTAAAGTGCGTGCCATAATCGACGTAGTGATACTGCGCGTCGCTCATCGCCGCAGCAAGCTCCTTTTCGCTAAATTTAGAGAGGTCGCCCGCGGCGTATCCTCGCTTTGCGGCGATCGCATCGAGATTTTTCTTAAATCGCGCAATCTTGAAAATTTCATCCTCCCAAGCGTAGGCTTTTCTAGCCGCCCTACCAAGCGCCGAGCCCTCGCTCATATAGATATTTTTGCCCGCGGTGCCTAGAAAGTCCATAGCCTTGCCGACGATGCCGAAAGCCTCGCTATCATTTTTAGGCTTTAGCCCCTTGATCGCTCCCTCCAGATCGTCCATAGCGCTATCTAGTCCCAAGCGGCGCGCGAGCTTCCAATACTCCTGCCGCTGCTGCCGTCCCAAAAGCGCCCAGCCCGCAAGAGCCTTTTCGTCGCCGTGCAAAAACGCCAGCACGGCATTGCTCGCGACGTTGTAAACGTGCGTAAACGGGTTTTTGACCGTCACGTTCACCTTGATATGATCGATCAGAGGCTGCCAGTATTTCTCAAGCGCACCGAGCTGTCCGCCCAGAGCCTGCGTGCTTTTCAGAGCCTCCGCCACCTCTTTTGGGACGTATTTGCCCCCGAGCGCGCCGAATTTCTTTATGCCGCCTCCGACGGTTTCGTCGCTGATCCGCACGTATTGCCCCTGCTTTGCGGCGGCTGGGATCTCATCGAGCCCGAAGCGGTTTGCTATGCCCTCAAGCGCGCGGGCTTTGAGAAGCTGGGTGCGCTGCTTTGCGAGGGTGTTTGCGACTACGAAGCTGATGTCCGTGCGAAGTCCCAGAGCTCTTTTTTGCGCCTCGCTCAGGTCTTTACGGGCGTAAAATTTGCCTAGCGTCCTGCTTATTTTGCCGCGCTCGTTTTGCATATACTCGTCGTAGTAGTGTCCGATGTAATCGGTGAGCTTGTTCTCCTGCTTCAGCGCGCCTGCCTTGATGAGCTCGTTTGCGTTATGATCGATCGCGTCGCGCAGTTTTTGATAGGTCGCTTGTAGCTCCTGCGGCAGATCAGCCTTTGCAATCTTGCCGTCAAGAGCGTTAAACAGCTGCTCGCTTTGAGCGGCGTCAAATTTGTCGAGATATTTCGCCGCAGTGCGAGCCTGCGCATTAATAGCCGAGCTCTCGCGGAAAAAGCTCTCGATCGCACCGTCTATCTGCCGCTTCGCTGCGTTTCGCAGATCGAGGACGCTCATCCCCTTTTTCACGAAAGCGGGGGTATTTTCGCCCTCGAAGATGCGATCTACCGCGTTTTCGTATCTGTTGATACCTTTGCGCCATAGAGTATCGACAAACTGCGCCCACTTGCCGTCCGCGCCGCCGTATGGTCCCAAAAGCGCGTCCGTCTTTCCTAACAGATCGTTCATCGTAGGCATATCGGGGTTGAAAGGATCGGCCTGTCGCGCCGCGCGAGCATACTCCGCCTGAAGCTTTTCCTGCTCCTGCTTGCTTTTGCTAGCGATCTGCGCCGCAAAGCGTTTTTTATCGGCTTTTTTAAGAATCTGCTCCGCCTTGATCGGGTCTTTTTCGTTTAGAAATTTCGCCTTGACCTCGAAGCTATAATTTTTCAGCGCCTCATCGCCGAAGAGGCGATCAAACATCGTCTCGTTTGCGCGAATGCTCTCGTCGATATGAGCCTTAGAATACGCGTTGATGCGTGCTCTGCCGCCCTCGTCCATATCTATGAATATCATCTGCTCGTCGCCGTTTTTGCCTTTCTTTTTGAATGTGAAGCCGTCGCGGCTGATGTGGGTTAGCTTGGCGCCCGCGATGTCCTTTTTGAGCCGCGCGAGTTGGCTTTCGGAGAGGTTCGTCTGCACCCCTTGCGAGAGCGCGTCGAAATTGCCCGTCCTTACGGCATCCAGCACCTCGCCCGCGGTGTCGTGATTTTTGTAGCTGTCTTTGTAAATTTGCTCTACGCTCTGCTCCACCTCCTGCTCGATGTTTGGGCGGCGCTTTTTGATCTCGCCTCCTATATTTTCGATCTCGCTTGCTCTGAATTTTAGCGGCTCCTCGTTTGCATTCACGCCGCTGTCTCGCAAAACGATCGTATCGTCCGGGCTAACGTCAAAGGTGCTTAGCGGGTCTTTCTGCGCTCTTGCGGCATCATCCAAGCCTAGGCGCGTCTGCACATTTCTAGCCTCCGCTTCGCCGTGCAGCTTCGCGTAGTTCGCATCGCCGCGAGTGCCGCCCGTTGCAAAGCCCTCTTTGCTCTGCACCCAGTGTTGGATCTCGTGCATCAGCGTAGATCTGTCTTTTAAATTTTTAAGGGCGATCGTGTTA
>CAUSBF010000235.1:0-2913 GCA_963529595.1 uncultured Campylobacter sp. | reverse complement strand
GCTTTCTTCCGGTCCAGTATTCGCCAGCTCTCGTAGGTTCGTTCGCAAAATCAAAAACCGCGTAATCGCCCGCTTCGATATGTAATTTTTCGCCGGTTTCATCGCGCTCATTTTTGCAGCACTGATTTGCGGATTCGCAAGCTTTGTCGTGGCTTTCTTTATGGTGTCCCTCCTTCGAGCAAGTGCCTATTAGCACAGAGTATTCGCCATGCGCGCCGTTTTCGTAGTCGTAATATGCGGCGTAAATTTCGTTTTCTCGGCGCTGCTTCTGCTAGCGTTAAATTTTAAAAACTCGCCCCACAAATTTGCGATCACCCCTCGCCCACTCATCTCATCTGCGTTATTCGTGCGAGCCTTTAGCCCACAAATTTCAAAGCCTTCGCTCAATTTTAAAATTTTCATAGATTAATCTTCAAGCAGCACTTCAATCTGCTCGGAGTCCTTTTTCAGCGCCTCCGCTTTTGCCGCGCGATCCGCCTTTAGCTTCGAGCTTAGCACCTCGTCGTTTAGAGCTAAAATTTGCACCGCCAGATACGCCGCGTTTTTCGCGCCCGCCTTGCCGATCGCAAGCGTCGCGACGGGGATGCCCGCAGGCATCTGCACGGTCGAATACAGCGCATCTACGCCGCTAAGCGCGCTGCCGCCGAGCGGAACGCCAAGCACAGGCTTGGTCGTATTCGCAGCGACCGCGCCCGCAAGATGCGCCGCCATGCCCGCCGCGCAGATGAAAACTTGTGCGCCCTTTTTCTCAGCATCCGCGACATATTTTGCCGTGCGGGCGGGGCTTCGGTGCGCCGAAGATACAATCATCTCGTACGCTACGCCGAATTCATTTAAAATTTTAGCCGCCTCGTAAACGACCTCGTAATCGCTCTTTGAGCCCATTATTATAGAAACAAATTTCATTCTATCTCCTTTCTTAAAAAGCAAAACTCCGCGAGTTTCGCAGGCAGCTTAATCTCATTTAGATTGCCGCTGTGAATCTCGCTAAATTCCTTACCGCTGCGACTTTGCAGCTTCTTAAATTTTAAATAAGGCTTGCCGCCAAGCTCAAAAATTTCGCCGATCTCATTATCGCAAGCGTAAATTTTAAAGCCGCGCGGAGCAAAAATTTCATACGCTTCGCCGGGTAAAATTTTATCCTTTACGCTTATAAACTCGCCATCCTGCGAGATCGCGCAAACCTGATGCGTGCCAAGCTCGATGCTGCGGTCTAAATTTTGCGTATCCTCTCGCTCGTACGGGCGTTTTATCAAATATCCGTCGCTAAAGCCGCGGTTTTTAAGCGTCGCGATCTCGCGCTCGTAAACACCGGCCTCAAATTTATCGCTCGCGGTATCGTCGATCGCCGCGCGGTAGGCGTTCGTGGCGCATGCGACGTAGTATTCGCTCTTGGTGCGCCCTTCGATTTTGAAGCTGTCGATCGCGCCCGTTTGCATGATCTTTTGCACGTGCGAAATAAGGCTAAGATCCTTCGCGTTCATTACGAAAGTGCCCTCCCCTTCGCGCTCTTGTAAGCGAAAAAGCGCGCTGGTTTCAGGGTTTTTCGCGTAAAGCTCGTAGTTAAATCTACAATCGTTCGCGCAGCTTCCGCGGTTGCTGAAGCGACCGCTTTGCACCGCGCTAACAAGACAGCGCCCGCTGTATGCGAAACACATCGAGCCGTGCACGAAAATTTCAATCTCGAGGTTCGGAATTTTATCTTTAATCTCCACGGCGTCTTTGAGCGTCATTTCGCGCGCCGCGACGATGCGAACGGCGCCCAGCTCTGCCCAAACCTGCGCATCGAGATAGTTTAGCACGTTGGCTTGGGTGGAGACGTGAATCGGAATTTCTGGAGCTACGGCTCGCGCGAGGCTCGCGACGCCTGGGGTGGCGATTAAAATTCCATCCACGCGCAGATCGCGAAGAAATTCCAAATGCCTTTCGATGTTTTCTAGCTGGCCGTTGGTCGCAAAGCCGTTTACGGTCGCATAGAGCTTCTTGCCGCGCTCGTGCGCATACGCGACGCCCTGCGCGAAGCTTTCCTTGCTAAATTCCTTTGCGCTTCGCTGGCGCAGCGAAAATGAGCCGGTGCTTGCATACACGGCGTCCGCGCCGTAAGCCAGGGCGATTTTTAGTTTCGTTAAATTCCCCGCAGGAGCTAAGAGTTCGGGTTTTTTCAAATACATTCCTAGTGATTTTTTAAGCGCGATTTTACTACAATTTAGCCAAAATTTTATTTAAGGAGCAGTTGATGCGAGCCGATCTACACAACCACACCTATCTTTGCAACCACGCTAACGGCGAGCCGCGACAGTATTTGGAAGCGGCGATCGCACGAGGCATAGACATTTTCGGCTTTGCGGATCACGCGCCGATGAACTTCGATCAAAAATACCGAATGAGCTTCGAACAGATGGAGCTTTACGAGCGGATGATTAGAGATCTGCAAGATGAGTTTAGCGGGCGGATCGACGTGCGACTGGGATATGAGGTCGATTTTATGACGAAAAAAGAGCTAATGGATGAGCGGATTTTCGCGCGCAAGATTGATTATCTCATCGGCTCGGTGCATTTTTTAAACAACTGGGGCTTTGATAACGAGGAATTTTTAGATCAGTGGAGCGGGCGCGACATAGACGACGTTTATCGCGAATACTTTGCGCTGATCTGCGCGCTGTGCAAAAGCGGCAAATTCGACATTTTAGGGCATATGGATCTGATTAAAATTTTTAAATTTACTCCGAAAAAAGATATCAGAGTTTTAGCAGGCGGCGCGATAAATGCGATCAAAAAAAGCGATATCGTCGTAGAGCTAAACTCCGCGGGGCTTCGCAAGCCCGCGAATGAAATTTACCCAAGCGACGCGCTTTTGCAGATGCTAGCGGATGCAGACGTGCCGATCACGCTTAGCTCGGACGCGCACTCGGT
>CAUSBF010000234.1:0-2930 GCA_963529595.1 uncultured Campylobacter sp. | reverse complement strand
TTCATCTATTTCTGCCCTTCTTCATCTTCAAAATGAAGCTCAAAAGCCCCTGCCTGCCGCTAACCATGATGCGCGGAATTTCAAAATTTGAGTAGTGCGGGCGCAACACATCGTTTCGCGTCGTAACGACGCAGCTAAAGCCCGCCTCGCGCGCGCAACGCACGCTAATCTCGTCGTAAAAGCCGAATGGATAGGCAAAGGCGCCGCAAGAGATCTCAAATTTCGCCTCTATTTCGCGCTTTGATTCGCTCATCTGGCGTAGCTGCTCTTGCGCGTCCAGACCAGGCAAATTTGCGTGATCGAGCGTATGCGAGCCGATCTCGATAAGCCCGCTTCGCAAAAGCTCGCGAACTTCCTCGTCGCTTAACATCTCCTCGCGATTTAGCTCGTCGCTTGATTTTTTCAGATCCTTATCGGTCGCCCAATTCCCGTCAAAGCGCCGGTTTACTATGAAAATCGTCGCCTTAAAGCCGTATTTTTGCAAAAGAGGCAGAGCACCCGTGAGATTATCGCGGTACCCGTCGTCGAAAGTGATACAAACCGCCTTTGCAGGCTTGCTACCTAAGCTTGCAAGCTCGCTTAGAGTGTAGCTCGTAAAGCCGTTTCGCTTCAGCCACGCAAGCTGTTTTTCAAACGCGGCAGGGGTCACGCGCAGACGGTTAAATTTAGAGGTGCGCTTTGACAGATGCTCGCGGATCATATGATACATCAGCACGCGCGGATACTCGTAAGGTTGGTCCTTCGCCCACCACGCAAAGCGCAGGCAAAACCACGCAAAAAGCGCCGCAAAAGCCAAAACCGCCGCGTAGATCATCTCTCAATCCTCATGCGACAAGCTAGAAAGCTCAAAATCGTAGCTAAGCTTAGCGCTGCAAAGGAGATCTGATAGACCGCGTTTTTGAAAAATAGCGACGCGCACCAAAGAAGCAGCAGCGTTAAAAATGTGATCCTCCAGCCGCTAGGCGCGCCGTTTTCGTAAAAAAATTTTTTCATATTAAACTCTCATAAACCTTTATCGTTTTTTCCACCATCTGCTCTAGGCTGAAGTTTTGCGAAACGTAGCCGTAGCCGTCAAATTTCAGCTCGCGCGCGGTAGCAAACAGCCCCGCTAACGCCTGCGCGTCGCCCACGTCAAAAAAATAACCGTTTTCGCCCTCTCTTACGATATCCAGCGCGCCGCCGTGGCGGGTCGCGATCACCGGGCAGTTGAGCGCTATCGCCTCAGCCATCGAGCGCCCGAAGCTCTCAGGCTTGCTTGAAGCGCTCACCGTGACCGACGAGAGCGAGTAAATTTCGGCTACCTTGCTCTGCGAGCCTGCAAAAATTACGCGCTCGCCGAGCCCAAGCCCCTCTACGAGCGATTTTAGCTCGGAAAAATACTCGTCGCGACCCGCTCCCACGCCGCCTACGATCAAAATTTTAAGCTTTTGTTCGCTTACCAAAGCCGCGGCGCGGATCAGGGTTTTGTAATCCTTGATATGGGTAATGCGCCCCACGGCAGAAACGATGAAATCATCCTGCGCGAGGTTAAAATTCTGCCGAAATTCCGCGATAAAGCGCTCGTCTAAATTTTTGGGATTAAATTTTTCTAGATCGATGCCGCGCGGAATGATCGTGATCTTGGCTGCGTCTATGCCGTAGCTTCGCACTACGTGATCGCGCGTATAGCCGCTAGGGCAGATGATTGCGTCCGCATTCGTCATGATTTTACTGTAAAAATTTACGGAATTTATCCCGTGCACGGTGCTTACGATCTTTGCTTTGGGGCGAGCAAATTTAACCAGCCACGCCGGCACGCGGGAGCGGACATGCACGATATCAGGAGCGATCCTGCTTAAAATTTTACGCAGCTTTAAAACGCGCGCCGCAACGCTTAGGATATTTTTGGAGCAAACGTCGAGCTGTACGTGCACGCCGCCATCTTTTTCTATCTTTGGCGCTAATTTGCCGCCGTTACTGATAACGAAATTTTCGATGCCGCGCCGTGCGAACTCCCTATTTAGCTCGACTACGCCGCGCTCGACGCCGCCTTCGTTCAGCTCGGGCAGGATTTGCACGACCCTCATATTTTTATCTCCCTCACAAACGCCTTAAGATCGTACTTCGCAGTCTTTTTTAGCTTCGCACCCTCGCTGTGTCGCCTAGCGTGACCCGTAGAAACGAGGGCGCTTATAAAATCATCAAATTTATTATGAGCGTCTTTGCGTTTTAAACTCAAAATGGCTACGTTCGCGCTCCCGTTAGATGCAGCCTCGCTTATCATCGAGACGCTGTCCTCGCTGATGAAGACCCACTCGCACTGCGCCAAAAAATCGCCGATCGGATTTATGGGCTCGCGACTATAAATCGCGCTATAATCCCAGCTAAGCTTAGCTAGCGCGCTCTCGGTAGCCAGCGGCGTGCGCGGAGAGGTCGTTAGCGCAAACTCGCAGTCCGCAAACTGCGCCCTTACGCCCTCTATCTGCTTTAAAATTTCATCCCCCATCTCAAAGCAGGAATTTGGTCCGCCGATGATAAATCCTACCGCCTTGCGCTGCGGCCGGTATAGCCCCTGCGGACGTGAAAAGCTAAGCGAAACTGGCGAAATTTTAAGATTTGCGCGCGGCTTTGGGCGATCGTGCGCGCCTGCGATGATGACGCTAAAATCCTTGCGGTAGCCCTTCGGATACATTAATGCTATACTCGGCTTTGCGTATCTGCGCGCGTAAAATTTCAGCGCGTAATAGGTCGTAGAGCCCGCACCTACGAACAGATCGAAATCTGCGAAATTTAAATTGCGATCTGCCGAGGCATCTAAATTTGCGCTATATGATACGGCGTCTGAATTGGTGTCATTCGGCGCGGCATCTAAATTTACGCTATCTGACGCGGCGGGGCTGTTTAAAGAGGTATTATTTAAATTTGATCTGTTTTTGCGGTCCGTCGCCGTG
>CAUSBF010000233.1:0-2932 GCA_963529595.1 uncultured Campylobacter sp. | reverse complement strand
CCCAAGAACCGGGCGTTACGACCGCGGAGCTAAGGTGGCCGTAGCGGGTCTCAAAGCCGTAATTGTGCGATAAAATCACTAAAATTCCATATCCGCTACCGCTGCCGCCTGCAAACTGCACGAAGCCCTCTGCCGTCGCAAACACCGGAGTGCCCTCACTCGCTCGCAAGTCGATGCCGTGGTGCATCCTCATAACGCCGCTGATCGGATGAGTGCGCATCCCAAAAGGGCTAGTTACGCCGCGATACTGCATCGGAAGTCCATTAGGCACAGCGTTAAGAATCGCGCTCGCCGTCTTTTCGCTAGCTGCGATGTGCGCGCCGGAGCCCTTTTTGCGCTCCTTTTTCATCTCATTCATCGCAAGCATTACTTGGATATCACTATCCAGCCCACCTCCATCGTCTTCGCGTCCGTCCAGCTTGGCAAGCACCTCCTCATTTTTGCCCTCAAGCGCGATATTTTGCTCTTTTAGCGCGAGATTTTCGGCGTAGAGGGTTTTGTTTAGCTCTTTTAAATTTGATCGGTCGCTCGCGAGTTTAAAGATCGCAAAAAACAGAACGAGCAGAAAAATTACGAAAAACGCGGATAAAATTTTAAGTTGAAATCTAAAATTCTCGCCAAAATACAGCGTCTTGGTGCCAAAATGATCGCTTAGAGTGAGTTTAGTTTTAGCCACGGCGCGCCTCAAGCCATAAAATGAAATTTTCTACCAAATGAAACGAGCCGAAAACCAAATACTCCTCCTCCGCTCTAAGCTCGCCACGAAACGGCGAATGTGGAATTTTAAGCGCGTCAAGCGCACGGGTTATCGCCTCTGCTGCCATTTCGCGATCCGCAACCTCGTAGCTAAAGATCTCCACGCGCTCCACCACGGGTGCTAAAGTCCGCAGCACCTCAGCTACGTCCTTATCGGCAAAAGCATTGTAAATCAGCACGATTTTTTTGCCCCCGTAGATTTCGGTAATTTCGCGGGCTACTTGCTGCGCCGCAAGCTCGTTGTGTCCAACATCCACGCGCAAATTCGGCGCCAAAACTTCCATCCTGCCACGTAAATTTAGAGGCGGTAGCTGCGAAATTTCAAATTTCAAATTTAAAAATTTCATCGCAGCAAGCGCTAGAGCTAAATTTGAAATTTGAAATTTAGGCAGATTATTGTGCGCGCAAAACCATGCAATCTGCGCTTGCTCGCTCTTGCTTAAAAGCTCTGTTGCAAACCTCAAATAAGTTCCTTTTTGCTCTGCGATCTGCTGCGCGATACGAAGCGGAACCTCGCTCATCTCATCGCTTAAAATCGCCTCCTTATCCATCGTAATGAGCTTAGTGTGGGCGATCTGCTCTAGATTTTGTCCTAGCATGCCCAAATGATCGGTGCCGATCGGTGTAAAAAGCGACAGCGTGCGCCCGAAGCTCGACGTAGCGTCAAACTCGCCGCCCATTCCAGCCTCGATCACGCAGTAATCGCAATCCCTAAAAAGCACTGCCGCCGCAAGAGTGAGATACTCGAAATACGACAGGCTATCTTTAAACTCCGCGGGCAAGCTCTCTTGCAAAAACTCATGCGCGAAATCAAGCTCCTCATCCGTAGCATCACGACCTAGCGAAATGGGAAGCGAGCTTTGAGCGGATTTAAAATTTGATCTTAGCTGAGATTTAAAATTTTGCTCCGGCGAGAAATTGAAATTTTGCTCAGACGGCAATTTAAGATCTTGCGAATTCCATAAATTTTGTGTAGAAGTAGAATTTTGCGCGATGAAATTATGCTTGCTACAAAAATTTTGCGTGGTATAAACGGAGTTCTGCAGGGCGGAATTCTGCTCACCATGCGAATCCTGCGTGGTGGAATTTTGCAAATTAGAAATAGAAATTTGAGAGGCGGAATTTTCTCTGTTCGCAAAATTTTGCATCTTTATGGAATTTTGTTTTTCCGTAAAATTTGACGCCGAAGCGGAATTTTGCTCATTTTTAAAATTTGAAGCGCCTGAATTTAACGCAGAAACGGGGTTTTGCGCGATCCGTCCGCCTAGATAGATGCGCTCGTTGAGCCTAAAAACGTGCGGGCTAGTGTAGTGCCCGACGTTAAAGCCCGCTTCGGCGATCGCGTTAGCCAAAAATCGCCCGGTGCTGCCCTTGCCGTTGGTGCCGATGATCTGAATGACGTTTTTGAGCGGAATTTTATCTTTAATGGCGGCATACGCCCGCGGGAAGCGCTCGTAGTCGATTTTTTTGTAATAAATCGGGCGATTTTGCAAAAATTCTTTAATGCTGCGCCCGCTCAAGTCTGAATCCCCTAATCGCAAGCGCCGAAATAAACTCGTCAAACGCCTGCGCAGAGGCATTTTCGATCGCCTTGTAGCGGTCCTTATCGCTAATGATCGAGCTCGTATCGTAGCTATTTTTGACTAGGCGGCTAACTTTAAAATCGTAATCGCCCACGCAATCCTTGCTGAAAACATCGCCGTTTTTAAGCTTGGTGCTAAAATTTACGATGAGATTTGCACGGTAGCTAGTGACATAGCCGAACTGATCGTATGAAAGCTCGCTAAAGCTTAGGCTTTTTATGCTTGCTACTACAATCGTCTGCGCCGAGTTTTTATCCGCAAGGCTCATCCCTAGGCGCTGGACTATACCCTGTCTGATCGCATCTTTGATCTCGACAGTGTTTTGCGGATCGGTCTTGCTCATCATCACATCCACAAATACGCTTCCACTCATCGTCTCTTTTGCAATCCTTGAAACGGGCTTGTAGCCGCAGCCGATCAAAAAAATCAAACAAAAAACGGTTAAAACTCTTCTCATCTTTGCCTACTTTATCACCAAATTTACGAGCTTGTTTTTGACGTAAATTTCTTTTACGATGCTCTTACCCTCTAGCCATTTGGCGCAGTTCTGCTTCGCAAGGTTTAAAATTTCGCCCTCGCTCAGACCTGCATCC
>CAUSBF010000232.1:0-2954 GCA_963529595.1 uncultured Campylobacter sp. | reverse complement strand
GCCCTACGTGGCGTAAAATTTCTAAAAATTCCGCGTCGTCTGCGTGCGGCGTCTGCGGATAGGAAATGAGCTCTTTTAGCCTAAGCGGCGCTAGATAGGGCTTTTGCGGGATAAACATCACGCCCGTGCGCGGCAGACTGATCTCGCCGCGGCCATATCGCCAAAGCCCCGCCGCGTAGCGCAGAGCCGTACTTTTGCCCGCGCCGCTCTTGCCTCGCAGCATTATAAACTGCGCGGGCGCAAGCTCGAAGCGTAGATCCTCGATCAGCGGCTCGCCCGCAGGCGTGAAGACCGACAAGCCCTCGCAACGAGCGGAATTTTCGTCGCTTTGTTTGACGCAAGTACGCAGATTTGCGCTCTCGCCGTCCATGCGCGAGATGAACTCATAGATCCTCTGCACGCTCGCCGCCCACTCCATGATCTGCTTATAATAGTCCATAAACCACGCAAATCCGTCCTGCACGCTGTAAAACGCCGAGCGCGCCTGCATCATATCGCCGAAGCTCATCGCGCGCGACAAATACAGCGGCAAGTAGGCAAAGATCGGGATTAAATTCGTGATTTTTAGGTAGCTTGCCGAAAAGCATTCGAGGCTAAATTCCGTATTCATGATGCTGCGCCAGTTTCTCATGATCTCGCCGAAGCTCGCGCGGAAGCGGCCGCGCTCGGCATCCTCTCCGCGCATAAAGGCTACGGCTTCTGCGTTTTCGCGCACGAGCAACAGATCCGAGCGGTAGTCGGCTTCGGCGCGCTGCTTAGCAAAATTTAACCCCCTAAGCCTGCGCCCGATGAGATGCGTAATCAGCGAACAAAGCAGCGTATAGAGGAGCGCGACGTAGAGCAAAAAGCCCTCGATCTCAAAGTGCATGCTAAAAATTTCAAATTTCAATACCTTCGAGACCTGCCACAAGATCGCGACGAAGGCGATGAGCTTGGCGAGATTATAGACGAGCGATTTTACGAGATCGACGCTTTTTTGCACAAGTAGCAAGCTGTCCTCGGCGATACGCTGATCGGGGTTGTCTAGCTTTGCGATCGTTTTTGAAATTTCACGATCTGCGCGAGTTTTAGATGAAATTTCATTCTCGCTTGCGCCGCTTTGCCCTGCTACATTTTGCTTTGCCGTGCTCGGTAAAATTTCAAGCCCTTTTGCGTCTCTATGCAAAGCCGCGTTGTCCGCTTCGGCTGCGGAATACTCTACGCGCTCGTTTAAATTTTCATCTAAATTTACGTCGCCAGGTTTTTCTAAATTTGATTCGCCCCTGGCGCTGAAATTCCCCTCAAGGCTCGTGCGGTAGAAGTTTGCGTTATGTAGCCATTTGCGCTCCATTATCGCGCTTAGCCGCTCGCGCCAGACGATTACGAGCAGTTTGCGAAGCCAGCTGCCGCAGACGATGAAAAGCACGATGAGCGCCGTGTAGAGCAAAAACTCGCCTACGAGCGCGGGAATGAGCTCGCCTTTAAGCTCGCTTAGCGCGTCGTAAAAGCGCTTGTCCCACGCGTTCATCAGCACGCTGATTTTGATGATAGCGAGGCTAAAACCAAGCGCGAGCAGCAGCGCCCACAGCTTCGCCGCGCCCTCGCCGAACCAGTGCGGACGTAGAATTTCAAAAAATTGCTTTAGCGTTTTCAAATTTTCTCTTTAAATTTTAAAATTTAGCGCCGGTTGCGGCGAGATTAAATTTATCGCCTGCATCGCCTGCGATCGCCCGCGTTAATCAATCGTTAATCAACCAAATCGCGAGCTAAATTTTAATCCCGCGGCTTCGTTTAAATTTTACCCGCCTCGCTACGTGCTACTTGCGACAAAGCCTAGTCTCTCGCCTCTGCACCCGCTTCATCCGCGCCCTTATGATGAAGCGCGGAATTTATCCGCAACCGCGTGCGAGGGAGTTTGTCCGAGTTCGCATAAGCGCAAAATTCCATCCGCACCTAATACGTATAATTTAGCGTCAACATAAAATTCCGCGGCTCGCCGTAGTAATTATTCATCCCCGCGACGCGATTTTGAGTGTTTTGAAAATACTTCTTATCCGTGATGTTTTTGACCGCAAAATTTACGCTAAAGTGCTTGTCGAAATGATAGCCGACGTTTGCGTCCCACAGCGTGTAAGCCTTCTGCGGTGCGGCGTAGTACGCAACGTTTTCGCGATATATCGAAGCGGTTTTGCTCTGATAGCGCACGCCCGCACCCAGGGTGATCTTGCGATTTTCGCCGAGCGGAATTTCATAGTTCGTATAGAGCTTAAACAGATGCTTTGGAATGTAGCGTTTGGCGTTTGCGCCCTTGCTATAATCAACCGCCGCGGAGGTTCTTTCCGTCTTTAAATAGACGCTGCGGTTGAAAGTATATCCTGCGAATAATTTCCAATCATCCGTGAGTGAGCCTTGCAGCTCGGCATCCACGCCGCGGCTTCGCACCTTGCCCTCGGCGATGGAGTAGTTCGTATTAAGAGGATCGCTCATCGCCCTATTTTTCTGAATGATCTGAAATAGCGCGACATTCGTATTAAGTGCGCCATCAAAAAATTCTCCCTTCACGCCGGTTTCTAAATTATAGCCGACGACGGGATCTAAAATTTTACCGTCTTTATCACGCGCGGCTTGCGGCTTAAAAATTTCGGCATAGCTTGCGTACCACGAAAAATTATCCGCAAAGTCCCAGACTACCCCCGCATACGGCGTGAAATCCGATTTGCTCGGGCTCGCTCTATGCGAAGCCGTACCGCGCAAAATATTATAATAATACCTGCTGTAGGCTACTTTCGAAAAGCGCCCGCCGAGTAAAAAGTGAAAATCGTCGGTTAAATTTAATCTAGTCCCGAGCGAGATCGCGCGCTGCTTTATGGTAGTGGAGCTTCTGTCTTTAAATGTAGCGGCACTGCTCCAATCAGGCTGAGCGATCCTTGAGCGGTCCCAGTTATAAATATTCATCCCCAGTGACGCCATAGACG
>CAUSBF010000231.1:0-2973 GCA_963529595.1 uncultured Campylobacter sp. | reverse complement strand
ATGCCAGGCATTATAAATCCGCCTAAATGCGAGCCTCTAAACATCAAATCCACGGTGATCGCGCTGCCCGCATCGACGACGATGCCCGTCGCTACCGCGGAGCACGCCGCTATGCGGTCGATCCCGAGCCCGCGGTAGGCGGTTTTTAGTTCAAAGTGCGGCGCCAGATCGACAAACAGAGGGTTTTTCAGCTTTTTTTTCACGCTATCGTTTACGCTAATGAAAAAAATTCGCTCTTTCGGCTCGTACCGCATAAACTCCGCTATGGGCATGCTTTGCGTTACGCCGCCTTTATAAAATTTAACCCTGGAATTTCCTATGTCACACAAAAGCATAGAGGCTAAATCCATTTTCTTTTAAAAATTTCGCGCTTTTAGAGCACATTTGCGAGTTGTAAAACAGCACGCGCTTTTTCACGACCTTGCCTAGGCTTGCGCTAATGTCGCTTGCGAGCAAGAGCAGAAATTCCGCATCGCGCATTACAAAGCGAGATTTTGCGTCGCGCATAAATAAAAGGACGTTGTAGCTTTTCAGATCCACGCCGAAATACGCGCCATATGAGCGCGAGCGCGTAAAGCTAGCGATATCTAGCGTTTGGAATTTCTGAAGCAAGAGCCCTTCGCGAACGCAAAGTTTTGAAATTTTATCTAGCATCAAAATTTAAAATTTTATCGTCGTAGTAAAACGAGCTGCCTGCGATAAAGGACTTATCATCGAACTCGCCATTTAACTCGTAGATCGCTTGACCTTCTAAATTTTCGTCCACGCGGATGACGTAGCCGTTGCGCTCGATAATATACAGATAGCTGCCGCTAAGCAGTGCGCCGCTAAACTGTGCGAAGGTAAATTTGCGCGATTTAATCAAATTTAGCCCGCGATCCAGTAGCTCGACTCTGCCGTCTTTTAAGAAAAGATAAATTCTATCGCCGCTAAAAATCACGTCTTTGATGTCTACGTTATGATTTTTATTGCCCGCAGGACTTACCAGCATTAGCCTAGTGGCAGTTACGGCATAAAGGTTATCGCCCTTGTTTTCTAAGGCGATAATGTTGTTAAAAAACGGCTGGTTGCTCACGACGAAATCGCGTGCCGAGCGCCCACCTACGTTTTCTGCGATGCTGACTAGTCCGTCTAACGCAGGATAAGCGATAAGCTGGTTGATAAATATTGGTGACGCCACGCGCGAATCGATTGCGAATGCATCGCCTACTTTATGATCGAGTACCACTGCGCCCGAGCTTAGCTTGATAAGCATGATCGAATCATCACTCATCACTAAAGCCAAATCATCGCCGCGTATATTTGCACTGAGCGCTTGTCTGACGAGGGCCTTTTCAAATTTTACGGCGCCTGTGCCACTAACTACTTTAAGCGTGCCATTGATATCGGTTACGACGAAATTTCCATCATATTCACCTAAAAATTTCTCACTTTTTAAGACTTTGAAATTTTTCACCAATCCGTTTTTAGAGATGACTTCGCCGTCTTTTAGCGTAGCGCCATCTTTACTAACCGCTACGATTTCCGACGGCAGTGAGCCGTTAAATTTCATATCGCCTGTGATGTTTTCGTCGCTAGGTTCGAAATACTGGCGCTTCGTCGAGCAGCCCAAAAATAAAAACGATAGTAAAAGCGTAAATATCAGCGTTTTTTTCATTATTTATTGCCTCCATAGTGTTTCAAAGCAAGTGCGATTTGACGAACTGGCGAGTTGAGTGGAATTTTATCTAGCTCTGCGTGAGCTTGCTCGATTTTGCCCTCTTTTAGTAGGTCGTAGCCTTTGAGCAAAGAATCGTAATCGGCGAGTAGCACCCCGCCTTGTTTGCCGTTTTGTAGATTTATTATCTCTTTTAGCATAACATCGATGCCTTGGGTATTTTCTAGCGCCGCTCGCTCGTCTGCAGAGCCGTTTTGCAAAATATAAAGAGCGTATAGATTTATATCTTTTTGCTTAAGCTCGGCTAGCTTAGCGTCATCGCGCTTGTTAAGCAGCTCGTCATAGATCGCATTAGCACTTGCTATGCGGCGATCGCTTAGAAATTCATTTGCGTAATATCCGATAAATGCTACGATCAAAACCGCAGCCAAAAATATCAGCGGCTTTTTGTATTTTTTTACGAAAATTTCACTTTTTATGACGCTTTCTAGAAACTGCTCTTCTGTGCCAATCTCTTTTTTAACGCCTTCGATGTCGTCTTTTAAAGCCAAAATTCAGTCCTTTATTTGAGAAAATCGGCGTAATTGTAGCATAAAAAATTTTAAATACCGCCTAAGATAAAGAATTTTTATGATATAATGTCGCATTTATCAGAAAAAGGAAAGTTATGATAATAGACGACGCCTTGCTAAGCAAGCTGGAAAGGCTATCTGCTCTTAAAATTCCAGATGCTAAGCGAGAGGAATTTAAAGGGCAATTAAATAATATCGTAGATTTTGTAGAAATTCTAAATGAGCTGGATTTGCAAAGCGGCGAGGCGGCTATCACTACATTAAAAGGCGGTACTCCGTTTCGCAAAGATATCCCACGCAAAAGCGACGTCGCAGAAAGCGTCTTAAAGCATGCTCCGCAGTCCGAAGGCGGCTACTTCGTAGTACCGAAAATCATAGATTGAAAGGAATTTTATGGAAGAAGTTCAAAGAAATTTAGTAGATATCGAAACCCTACTAAAAACCGTCGTTTTTAATAAAGCGAGCGACCTTCACCTAGTTTCGCGCTCGGCGCCTCAAATACGTATCGACGGAACATTGCGCCCACTTGCCATGGATCCGCTTAAGGGCACGGATATCGAGTATATCTGCTACGCGCTCATTACCGATGCCCAAAAAAGTGCACTCGAGGAAAATAAAGAGCTTGACTTTGCGATCGAGCTTCCTAATATCGGACGCTTCCGTGGAAATTACTACTACACTATGAACGGTGATTTGGCTGCCGCATTTCGTATTATTCCTATCGATATTCCTAGCCTGGACGAT
>CAUSBF010000230.1:0-2991 GCA_963529595.1 uncultured Campylobacter sp. | reverse complement strand
TGTATAACAAGGATTTGGATATTTTAAGCGGAGTGAAAAATTAGAATTTTGCGCTAAATTTCGTCGTAAATTGTGAGTGAAATTTTAGCAATAAAAGATTCTATTGGCAAAATTCTAATTTAAGCTTAGTTTGAAATTTTACCTAAACTTGAGCAAAATCTGCTCTAAAATTTTTTATGCAAAAGCTAAAAGAAGGGCAAAGTGCTGCAAAAACTCAATCTCTAATTTATCGTTGCGAGCTATGAATTTTAAATTTCATTAGAAATTTTACGTGCAGTTTTGATAAATGCCTGCGCTAGATGGTTTAGACGTTTGCCTTTTTTGTAGGCGATTATCAGCGTTTTATCGAGCTCACGTGCACCTACGTCAAAGAGCTTAATCCTCTCTACTTTATCTTCTTTTATCATCTGCGGTATGCTAAAGCACGCTCCTACGCCGCTTGCGACGATAGCATTGGCGATATCAAAAGTCTCTGTACGGCACAGCACTTTCGGCGCAAAGCCTGCGGCGGCAAAAAATGCATCTATTTGCTCGGCGCTTCTTAAATTCTGTTTAGGCAGGATAAATTTCTCGTTTTTTAGCTGCAAAATATCGATTTTAGGAGTTGGTTCATTTTTAAATTTAAGCGACAACGGATGCAAAGAGCTAAGCGCTACATATGTTTTTTGTTTTAAAATTTCACTGCCTTCAAGCCCGCTCATATCGATAGGAAGTATTAGCATTCCTACGTCGAGCTCCCCCTGTAAGAGCATTTCTCGAATATTAAGCGTTGATGAAAACTGCATGATTTGCACATCCGAATCTTTAAATTTCTTACAAAATTTCGGTAGCAGTGAGGGCAGCAGATTATAGCCGTTTTGCGAAAAGCCTATGCGGATCTTGCCGCTTTTTGAACCGTCGAGCTCGGAGATTTTGCTGTTTAGATCGTCCACTATCTCAAAAATGATCTTAGCCTTACTTACGTAAATTTCGCCTGCACGCGTGAGCGAAACGGGGTTTGTGGAGCGATTAAACAGCGCTACTTTAAGCTCCTTTTCGAGCGATAATATACTTTGCGATAGCGAGGGTTGCGGGATTTTAAGAGCCTCGGCAGCCGCGGTAAAACTTCTAAATTCGGCAACTTTAAGCACGAGCTGCATGCGATGTAAATTCATCTGGTACCTCCAATTTATAATTATAGAATTATATAATTATACGATAAATAATATTTAACTTATGTAAAAAATAAAACTAAAATTGCGCAATCAGTTTAGAACTTTAAACTTAAGCTAAGAATTTTTCAAATGGAGGGAAAGATGAATGAATCAAATTTTAACAGACGCGATTTCTTAAAATCCGCCTGTATCGGTGTCGGCGCGCTTAGTCTTAGCGACTGCGGCGATGAGATAAGACGCGATGCAGACGGCGAGCCTATTAAAAATTTCGGCAACGAAAACGGGCTTCCTAGCATCGATGTACTTATCATTGGCTCGGGAGGCGCGGGTTTGCGTGCAGCCGTGGCGATGCGCAAGAAACATCCGAACTTGGGCGTCGTGGTCGTAAACAAAGGCATGCCTTCGCGCAACGCCACCTGTATGGCAGAAGGCAGTATCAACGGCGTTATAGATTTCGAGCATGGCGATAGCCACAAGCTTCACGCTTACGATACCGTAAAGGGAAGCGACTTTTTGGGCGATCAAGATGTTATTGCTAAATTTGTCGAAAAAGCTACCGAGGCGATCCATGAGTTGGATTACGCCGGCATGCCGTTTTCGAGAAAAGACGGCGGCGATGTAGCGGCAAGATTTGCGGGCGGGGCGAAATTTGAACGCTGTAATTACGCCGCGGATAAAACAGGCCATGCGATGATGCATGCTTGTTTGGATGAGGCGATCAGCAGCGGAGTAAAATTTCTTTTAGACCACTACCTGCTAGATCTTAGCACTGACGGAGATACTTGCGAGGGCGTCGTGCTTTTAAATATCCGCACGGGCGATGTAGTGCCGATTTTAGCTAAGGCGGTCGTGCTTGCTAGCGGCGGATATACGAGACTATTTTTTAACCGCACCTCCACGCCATTTAATGCTACCGGCGACGGTATCGCAACGGCACTTCGTGCCGGGCTTGCATTTAAAGATCCTGAAATGCTTCAATTCCATCCTACGGGAGTTCGCAACGGCGGTGCGCTCATCACAGAGGCTGCACGCGGTCTTGGCGGCAAGCTTATCAACAACAAAGGCGAGCGCTTTATGAGTAGATACTCCAAAAAGATGGAGCTTGCGCCGCGCGATATAGTTTCGCGCTCGATAGAGACAGAAATTCGTGAAGGACGCGGTTTTGGTGAGGGTATGGGATCATACATACTTTTAGACGTAACTCACTTAGGCGAGGAGAAGATTATGGGCGGACTACCGCAGATCCGCCACGTGGCTATGCTTTTTGAAAATATGGATTTGGTAAAAGAGCCTGTTAAAATTCGTCCGACTGCGCATTATTCGATGGGCGGCATAGATGTGGTTAAATTTGACGATATGAGCACTGAGATGCCGGGGCTTTACGCCGCAGGTGAAACTTCATGCGCATCAATCCACGGTGCGAATCGCTTGGGCGGGAATTCTTTGACCGACGCCGCCGTTACCGGTAAACTGGCAGGCGAGGGGGCGGGAGATTACGCGGCTTCTCGCGCAGCTTTCGGTTCGGGCAAAAGAGCGAGCGAGCTCGCGCAAAAATGGCAGCTCAGGATAAAGGAGATCGTTAGCGGTAGCGGCGAACCGAACGAGCTCTACTCTTTAAGAGAGGAGTTCGGTAAACAAAACTGGGACAATATGGGCATCTTTAGAACCGGCGAAAAATTGGAAGCACTAAACGAGACGCTAAAGCAGATCCAAGCTCGTCACGCCGAGATGAAAATAGCAAATCCAAATTTAGCCTTCAATACGGCTTTAATCGATTATTTGGAGCTTGGAAATTTAATCCTGCTTGCGCGCTGTGCGTGTTTGGCTGCGCAAAAGA
>CAUSBF010000229.1:0-3009 GCA_963529595.1 uncultured Campylobacter sp. | reverse complement strand
CCACTCTTGTGCGGAGCTTTTCTGTGCTAAATTTTGCTCGTCGGAATTTTTTAGCGCGTAATTTTGCCCTTTTGCCAAAAATATTGAATCCTCACCGACTAAATTCTCATCTTGAGACGCAAATTCCAAGGCATTTTCTAAGGCAAAATTTGCGGCACGGCAGCTAGCGGAATTCGCGATTTGCCCCTTAGAAAACTCGGAGCCTTGAGGCCCACAATCATTTGCGCACTTTATATCAAGCGCAGAATTTGCGAAAGTGGAATTTTTTGATGCAGAGCCTTGCGCCGTAGAATTTTTACTTCGTAAGTCTGCGTCCTGCTCTGCTACAAACGAATTTTCAGCTGCAAAATTCTCCGTTTGCGCTATAAAATTAGAATTTTGCGCCTCAAATACGGAATCTTTCACGAGTGCAGAGCTTTGTGCGGAAATAAAATTTCGCGATGCAAGAATGAAGCTTCGCCCTTTGGCAGAATTCACAGACGCAGAGCTTTGCGGCATAAAATTTTCACTCCTCGCATTTGCGCTCTCTTCGAAACTAGCAGCAAGCCCCACGCTCATGTCATCCTGTGCAGCATCATTTTGCAAAATTAAATTCTCGCACGCCGTATCCCACGCGGTATCTACGCAAAATTCCGCCCGAGCCGCACCATAAAATTCTGCTTGCGAAGCATCTTGAAATTCCGCCTGCGAAGTAAAGTCTCGCGCGCTCTGAGCGCTGCACGCAGAAAAATCTCGCTCGCCACACCTTGCATTTGTGGCATACGAAGTCTTTGCCAAGCTGCCGCCAGCCTCGGGCAAAACTGCGCTTAAATCTCCTTCGCAAAAGCTACCGAAATCGCGGGCGCCGTCAAACTCCGCATAACCATAACCATCCGCTGCGCGGAGACGATCTGTGCGGACTTTCTTTTTGGGCGTAGAAGGGAGCGTGAGCCTGCCTGCAAGCTCGCGTCCGCCAGAGTTTAAAATCCCAAAAATTCTAGCTCTAAAACGCTCGAACTGCTCGCCGCTAAGAGCAATCTTATCGCTTAGGCTCTGCACGCCAAAATCCGCGGCGGTAAAATTTACGATCGCTCCGTCCCTACTCGCGACGCGCACGCGGCCTTTGACCGAGCCTTTTAGCTTAAAATCGCTGCCTGCGAGAATTTTTTTCATCAACTCCTTCGGATTGTAGGGCATTTTAGTGCTCGCCAAAAACCACTTCATTAAATTTAGCGACGAAGCTTAGCGGATTGACGCTCACGCCGTTGATCGCGATGCCGAAGTGCAGATGTGGGCCGCTAACTCTACCGCTCTCGCCCGAAAGCGCGATTTCATCGCCTTTGTGAACGTGGTCGCCAAGTGTAACTTTGATCTCGCTTAGATGATAGTACTGCGAATAAATACCGCCGCCGTGATCGATCACAACCGAACCGCCGGCGTAGTAGCGATCTTTGGCGATGACTACGACGCCGTCATTGGCTGCGCGCACCGCAGTGCCTACTGCGGCGCGATAATCGGTGCCACTGTGATAGCTTTTAAGCTCGTCATTAAAGGTGCGGGCATTGCCGAATGCAGAGGTTATCTTGGAGTTTAAAGGCAGCTCAAACGGCGTGGAAAAAAGATAGCGCGGCGTAGTGATCGCATAGATCGCGTTGGCTTCGTCGAGCTCTTTTTTGATACGTGCGGCGGCTTCTTTGGGCGGTTTAACTTTACCCGGAGCGACGCTTAGAGCCTCTTTTTTATACACACCCATTTTAAAAGCGACGAACTGCTCCTGACTGCCGCTTTGATCTGCTATCCGCAGCGCGAAATCTCCCTTAGCACGGTAATTCGCTGCTAAAACGGCGATTTTATCGTTAGAATTTGGAGCCGTGATGAGAGGAATTTGCTTTGAGCCAAAGCTCAACTCGGTTGTGCCTTTATCTAATTTTAAGACTATGACATCACCGTTTACTATGTCTAAAGCGAAAATTTTGATCGCCAAAAGTGCAAAAATAGCTAGAAATTTCATAAATTTTCCAAAATTCGTTATTTTTCATCAATTTTTTGTTAAAAATTAGCTAAAACAAATGAAATTGCTGTTATAATAACGAAAATTCAATTTTAAAAGGATTAAATGATGAAAAAGTTTTTGCTTCTAGCATCTGTTGCACTTTGCGGTCTTTTGCACGCGGACGTCGTGGCAAATCAAGAGGTTATAGCGGCGACTAACGTCGTTAGATCTTTCGTAGCGGCTAATAACTTCGGCACCGATGAGCGCTATCTAACCAGCGCCAAAGCCGTCGCAATCCTAACCGACGTAAAACGCCTAGCTGCGGGCGCATCGCTACAATACGGCGATGGAATTTTCAGTGTCAAAGGCGAGAACGGTGAGTGGAGTTCGCCGATTTTTATCAAATATAAAGGCTATGGTGTAGGCTTACAAGCAGGCTACGAGACGAGCGACATCGTGATGATCTTTCATACTACGAAGTCATATCAAGACATTTTTACCGGCACAGATACCCTTGAGATCAATGTAGGTGCTGCAGCAGGCGGCGTAGGTAGAAGAACAGGCCGCGCAACCGATCTACCGGACATCTCCGCATGGATGGTAAGCCCGGGCGAGCAAACAGGCGTCTACCTAGGCGTATCGATCGACAACGGCAGAATCACTATCGACGATCAGCTAACTAACGACTTCTACGAGAGAATTTACGACTACGAGGACATCTTAAATGACTCTCCACGCGCGAATAAATACGCAAAAAGATGGAAAGAAGTGATGAGGAAGTATTTTACAAACGGCGAGAAATACGGCGCTAGCAGCAGTGCGGCGATACCTGTAAATCACGTGCAGAAAAAATACCCTGATGGTAAGCCAATCATCTCAAACCGCTCTCCTAGAACTCATGCTAAGGCTACGCGAAGCAAAAAGGCTAAAAAAGCAAAATAAATTATCGAGCCAAGCCCCGCTTATGGGGCTTCTTGCTTTGGCTTTGCGTTGAGTTTGTACAAGAGCGCCTAGATGTGAAATCGAAGCGCATAGGT
>CAUSBF010000228.1:0-3010 GCA_963529595.1 uncultured Campylobacter sp. | reverse complement strand
TGTCAAAGAATTCCTGCGCGCTTGCGTGGAGCGCATCACGGCGCAGACCTATACGAATTTAGAAATTTTGCTCGTAGATGATGGATCAAATGACGGCAGCGAGGCGATTTGCGACGAATACACCGCGCGTGATCCCCGTGTGCGCGTGCTACATAAGCTAAACGGCGGGCAAGCTAGTGCACGAAACGCCGCTTTAGATGTCGCTCGCGGGGAGTTTATCAGTTTCGTAGACAGCGATGATTTGATAAGCCTTGATTTGATTGAGACTCTTTTTCATCTTACGCAGAAATTTTGCACCAAAATCGCTATGTGCGGCTACGCAGCATTTAGCGACGAGAGCGAAATAAATAATTTTAAGGCGGCTTTAAATTCTAAAGAAAATCAAAATTCTAAAGAGATTAGCGATCCGGAAAATATCGTAAATTCAAATGCTAATGCAGGCGAATATAAAATATCGCCGCAAGAGCTTTTTAGACGCAGCTGCACGCAGGATCCGTATTTTAGCACCGCGGTTTGGCGCGCGCTGTTTGCTCGCGAAATTTTCACTGCTTTGCGCTTTCCTACGGGGCAGATCTATGAGGATGTGGCGATATTTTTTGATATTTTTAACGCTTCTATTACGGCGTGCACGGATGAAATTTTATATTTTTACCGCGTAAGGGCGGGCTCGACCGTAAACTCATTTGCGCGCAGGCATCTTGCGGTCATCGCTGCGGTGCGCCGCTATACTGAGGCGATCGCTGCGAATTATCCGAGCTTGGCGCGTGAGGCTAATTTCACTCGCTGCGAATCCGCGCTGAATACGGCGTTTTTAATTATCAAATCGAGCTTTGATCCTGCAGGCTTGGATGGAGATGCAACTTCTCCTTCCGAGGCTAATACGTGCAGCTTGGCAAACGAAGCGGATTTGTATGGCGCTGGTAGTTTATCTTGCGCATGCGGTAAAAATTCCGCATTTAAAAATTCCGCCAAGCAAAATTATATGCGGAATTCTAAGCAAAATTTTGCGTCGCAAAGAAAGATCGCAGATCCCCGCTCGCCTTTAAACGCCGCAGAAGCTGCGGATCAGATCCGCTCACTGCACGCTTTGGTGCGCGAGCGGCTGGATTTTAGATTTTTCGCGGCGCATGCAAGCCACACGCAGACACTGATGATGGTCTTATTTTACGCTAGCCCCGCTCTGTTGCGGGTTTTATATAAAATTTACAAGGGGCTTAGATGAAAATTTTATTCGTCATAGCGGCTCTTAAAAACGGCGGCGCCGAGCGCGTGCTGCAGGTTTTGGCGAACCATTTTGCGCGCGCAAAAGACGTTACGATCGCGATTTTGGAAAATGACGAGGGCAGGTATAAATTTAGCGAAAAGATAAAATTTTTGCATCTGGATGTTTATAAAAACGGCGGCAGGTTCGATAAATACAGAATTTTGCGCGAGTGTTTCAAGCGCGAGCGCCCAAGCGTCATCATCAGCTTTATGGACTGGACGAACGTAGCGTGCGTGATCGCAAGCTTCGGGCTAGGCATCCCGCTCATCGCGACCGAGCACAACGCGCACGATTATCTTCCAAGCGGGCTTTTTAGCCGCGTGCGCGATCTGTGCTACAAAAAAGCGGACGCGCTTACGGTGCTTACGCGTTCGGACTTTGAGTACTATTCGCGATTTGTCAAAAACTGCTTCGTCGTGCACAACCCCTTTTTCGGCGAGATTGATGGCGCTAAAAGCGCCAAGCGAAACGTGATCTTAAGCGTCGGCAGGCTCGAGCCCGTCAAGGGGTATGAAATTTACTTCGACGCGCTAAGCAGGATCGATAAAAGCCTGCTTGCGAAGTGGGAAATTTTAATCGCGGGCGACGGCTCGCTGCGCGAAAGCTTGCGCGAGCTCGTGGCGCAGCTCGGGCTTGAAGTGCGATTTTTAGGGCACAAGCAGGACGTGAGCGAGCTGTATAAAGAAGCCAAAATTTTTGTGCTAAGCTCGCTTAATGAAGGGCTTTCAAACGTGCTGATCGAGTCTGCATTTTACGGCTGTGCACGGCTTAGCAGCGATACAGCGGGTGCAAAAGAGCTCATAAAGGACGGCTTTAGCGGCATTTTGTTTAAACGCAGCGATGCGAATGAACTTGCGAGCAAGCTTGAAAATTTAATGCGAGATGAGGCGCTGCGAGACGCTCTCGTGCAAAATGCAAATGAAAATTTAGACGAGTTTTCGCAGGAGCGCATCATTAAGCTCTGGCAGGGCTTGATCGATCGGTTCGCGCGCAAATAGTAGCGCTGTTTATTACGTCGCAGCAGCGTGCAGGGATTAAATTTAAACTTCGGTGTGCTAAGATAGACTCTTGCGCCCGAGCGGAGCGGCGCGTTTAAATTTGCCGTATCGCGCGATGAAATTTAGTTGCTTAGATCGACGTAAAATGCGCTAAATTTAAAACAGATTGCGCGGCGTATGTTCGCGTAAAAAGGCGCGAGCAAAGCTTAAATTTATGGCGCGGCAGAAATTTAAAAGGTAAAGGGATGAAGAAATTAAGCGTATTTATATATTCGATGGGCGGCGGCGGCGCCGAGCGCGTCGTAAGCAACCTTTTAGGTGAGCTTACGGCACGCTACGAAGTGTATCTGGTGCTGATGAACGAGAGGATTTTTTATGAAATTCCAAGCGGTGTGCAGATCCATTTCATCGAAAAATCAGCCCCCTTTGAAAACGGACTGCTGAAGCTCGCAAAGCTGCCGTTTTTGGCGCTGCGATACAAAAAACTATGCGAGAGGCTGGGTATCGACATCCACTTCGTTTGGATGAACCGCCCTTGTTACGTGGCGGCGCTCGCGCGAGTTTACGGATTGGGCGGAGCGATGATTTTTAACGAATGCTCAACGCCGTCGGTGCTGTATAAAGAGCCGAGCTTTAAATCCAAAATTTCAAAGCTTCTGCTGCGCAAGCTCTATCCGAAGGCTGATTTTATCTTTCCAAACTCGCTCGGCAACCTGCGCGATCTGGCGGATAATTTCGGAATTGATGA
>CAUSBF010000227.1:0-3035 GCA_963529595.1 uncultured Campylobacter sp. | reverse complement strand
TCGTGACGTTAGGATCGTTTTGAAGTTTACCCATCATCGGTTGGATGTAGCCCGAGCCCGAGCCGTTGGTTGATTGCAAGCTTCTTGCGACGCTGTGGCCGCTTTCAAAGATCAGCTTGTCGCTAAATTCCGCTCCGCAGCTAGTTAAAAGATCCACCGCATCGTTGCTGCGATCAAACATCACGCCTAAAAGATCGGTATGGTTAAGCCCGAGCCCGTCTTTTACGGCATCAGCGATAAAAAGCTCCTTGCTGTCTTTGATGCCCTGCGCTACTTGAAATTTATTCATCGGAGCCGCCATGTTTCCGCCGTTAATGACGGAATTTCCGCCCGCACGACCCATCTTTTCAAGCACTAGCACCTTTTTACCGCGCCCGCTAGCTTTAATCGCCGCGGCAAGTCCAGCAAAACCGGTGCCGATGATGACGATATCGTATTCCTCGTCAAATTTGGCGTCCTTGGCGTTTTGTGCTGCGCTCGCACAGCTAGATCCCAGCGCAAGTGCCCCCGCACACACTGCGCTAATCTTTAAAAAACTACGTCTTAATACGTCTTGCATTTGCAACTCCTTTAATTGAAAGTGTATATTTAAAAGAAATGATAACTCGAATTTAAATGTAAGTCAAATAGAATAACTTTATAAATAGATAGTAAAAAGCTATGAAATATAGGCGTTGATATAAAATTTTGAAATTCAGCGGGCGAGCGGAATTGAAATTTTAAAATTTTATCAGACGCTCGTTTGCAAAATGCTTGCGAATGCAAAAGCGCACTCGGCGCGAAAATTGCAATAAATGCAAAATCCGCGCCAAGCTTTAAAATCGCTACGCCTTAGCGAGCGACTTTAAATTTAAGCGTTTGCAGATCGTAGTTATTTACCTGCTCGTATTGCATATCCTCGATAGAGATCGCAGGAAGCGCGCACGAGCCTGCCATAATCACGTTTATTGGCGTATAGATTACGCCGCTGCTATTCTCTCCATCTCGCGGATCGTAGTAAAAATAGCCGCTTTTTGGGAAGCGAAGCACTCGGTCATACAGATACTCCGTGTGTTCTAATGCCACGCTGTCTTGCATGCCCTCGACTCTAGCCTGCGCGGCCGAGCCTAGGCGCTCATTGACCGCCTCAAAGCAGCTAGGCATCGCCTCGTCGATTACGAAATTATACAGATAATAATTCGCTCGCCAGCTGATCTTAGAGTAAATTTTCTGCCCTACTTTAAGCTTGTTTAGATCGACTATGTTGCCGCGAGCGTCTATGAATTCGCGGTAAATTTCAATCTTTTTGCTATCCATAGAATGGGCGTTTAGGCTCTGTATGCTCAAAGCCTCATGCTTTAAAGGCGCGCTTTCATATCCAAAGCCAAGAGCGGTAAAAAATAGCTCGCCATTGCCGCTCATCGGCGTAAATTCTATCGCGCCGTCTTTAACTGCGAGCTTGGTATCCAGCGGCGAATTGAAATTTTTCGTCTCGCCGTCGTATTTCAAAGCAAAGCTAATATCTTTTTTCGCGTCCTTAAAATACGCATCAAATCCGCGTATTACGCTCGCTCTCTCCTGCGTATTGTCTGCATCTTTTAGGTTGCGCACGAGCGCGATAGCCGCCTTGCTTGTGCTATCGTCTTTGATGCCCGCCTTGCCGAATGCGTAGAGCTTAAAGGCGGCGTCTCTTATGTCGCTAGCAAACGTCAAGCCCGCTCCGTCTTCGGCGTAATCATAATCCATTTGGTTTATTTTTTCACGCATGAAGTTAAACTCGGTCGTCATATTGTGCTTTTTAAGTATCGCAGCCATAGCGATGCGAGCCATCGGCGAGTTGTCATAAAGGCCGTTGTCGTAAATGAAATTTATCTCATCGTCATCCAGCTTGCCGTATTGATCTAGCACGAAATCCGCATATACTCGAAGCGTCGCTTGATCTTCGTAGTCTGATTTTAAGGCGCTAAAAATTAGCGATCTTTGCTTATTGCTAAGGAATTTATAGCGCGCGTCAAGCTCTAGTAAAACGTCGCTTGCGTAAATCGAAGCGTAGTAATTAGTAACGCCGTGAGCGCTCCAGTAGCCGAAACTGCCGCTAGGTTTGAGGCGAGAGAGGATACGATTTGCATGAGCGTTTACGTAGTTTACTACGGTCTGGTTGGAGTCTTTGCGCGCGATGTAATCAAGCGCCACCATCTTTGAGGTAAGCTGCTCGGTGCAACCGTAAGGATAGGAGTAAAGCTCCTCCGCTAGGCTAAAAGCGTTAGGCGTAGAGCTTACGTGGGTATAAATTTCTTTATAACTCGGATCGATTTTGAGCGTTACCGGCTTATCGCCGTAGCTTACGTGAAATAGCTTCGAGCGCGGAAACTGGCTGATTATGTCAAATTCCACATCGCTACTAAATTTCTGCCCGTTTGCGTCAAGATCAAATTTAATATTTGCATCCGCAATATCAAGTGCGCTCGCGGTGAAGTTCGTATGCTTGAGCTCAAGCGGTTTGAGCGTGAAATTTGCCTCACCGCCGCTTATAGCAACCGAAGGAGATGAGCTGATTTTTAAGACCGCCTTTTGCTCCTTATCGGTGGTGTTGATGAGCGTTAGCGGCACGGAAATTTCATCGCCGCGTACCATGTAGGCTAGATCGGCGGGCTTTATGATCACGTCATCTCGGACCTTGACTTCGATGTTTGCCGAGCCGATCGTAGCCGCCTCTCCGATAGCCATGGCGCTTAGTCGGATCGTGGAGTTAAAATTTTTCGGCATCGCAAGCTCAAATTTCGCCTCGCCGTTTGCATCCGCTTTTGCGATCAGCATTTTGATAAATTTTTTCTGCTTTTTGTTTTCGACCGGGCTTAAATTCCGTTTAGCTTTCGCCATCACGCCGTCGCCGCCGAAGCTTAGCTCTTTAGCAGTAGTTTGATACACGCTAAGATCGTCGTAAATGTCAAAGTACCGTAGTGCAAAATACGCGCTAAAGTCAAACGCCTTAAATGCATCGAGCTCCTCTTGCGAGACGATATCTAAAATTCCAAGATCGACCGCGTATAGTATTA
>CAUSBF010000226.1:0-3037 GCA_963529595.1 uncultured Campylobacter sp. | reverse complement strand
AGCACCTTTACGACGCTAAAGGCGATCTGCGCGGATTCTTTCATCACGTCGCCGAGCTGGCCCGTGATCGTCATCGCACCCTTGCCTTTGATCTTGACCGCCTCGATCTTGAGCACGTCGCCGCCTACCGCAGTCCACGCAAGCCCGTTTACGATGCCGATTTGATCGCACTTTTCGACCTCATCGATCTCAAAAACCTTTTTATTTAGAAATTCGCTTAAATTTTTCGTCGTAACGACGATTTTTTTAAACTCTTTGTCTTTTAAAATTTTAACCGCGACCTTGCGGAAGATCGCAGCGATTTGGCGGCGCAAATTTCGCACACCGCTTTCACGCGTATACTCTTCGATGATCTCGGCAAGGGCTGCCGGGTTGATCGCTACGTCGGCGGATTTTAAGCCGTGGCGCTGCAGCTCCTGGGGGATCAGATAGTCTTTAGCGATCTGAAATTTCTCCTGCGGCGTGTAAGAGCTAAGCTCGATAAATTCCATCCTATCGCGCAGTGGCGCAGGTATGAGAGATACGTCGTTTGCCGTGGCGATAAAGATGATCTTGCTAAGATCGATGTTGAAATTTAGATAATAATCCCTAAAGCTCGAGTTTTGCTCGGGATCTAAAATTTCAAGCAGAACCGCCGTCGGATCGCCCTTGTATGAGCTTGAAATTTTATCGATCTCATCAAGCACGATGACAGGATTCATCTGATTTGCCTCGATGAGCCCTTGCACGATGCGGCCGGGCATCGCGCCGATGTAGGTGCGGCGGTGTCCGCGCAGCTCGTTTACGTCCTCAAGCCCGCCCAAAGCGATACGGATAAGTTTGCGCTTAAGCGCGGTCGCGATAGAGTTCGCAAGGCTCGTCTTGCCTACGCCGGGAGGGCCGTAGAAGCACAAGATCGCGCCGCCGTTTTTGCCGTCCTCTTTGCTCTTCTTGCCGCTTGTGCCGCGAAGCTCCAAAAGCTGCTTTAGTGCGAAATACTCCTCTATACGTGCTTTGGGCTTTTGCAGGGAATGGTGGTCTTTGTTTAGCTGCGCCGTAACGCCCTCGATGGACATCTTGTGCTTGGCGGTCTTTTCAAAAGGCACCTCCAAAACCCAGTCCAGATAGCTCTGCACTAGCCCCGCATCGGCGCTATCGGGGTGCAAGCGGGCAAATTTATCGATCTGCTTTTTGATCTCTTTGTAGGCATCCTCGCCCAAATAGGGCTTTTTGGCTTCCAGCTTTTTGCGGTATTCCTCGATCTCGACATCGCGATCGGCATCGCCTCCGAGCTCTTTTTGGATCTGCTTGAGCTGCTCTTTTAAAAAATACTCTTTGTTCGTCTTGTCGATCTTGGAATGAACCTTGCTTTTGATCTCCTTTTCGAGCCTCTGCGCTTCGATCTCGTCGGAGATGTAGTTGATGAGGTTGAAAAGGCGCTTTTGCAAGTTGCTCTCGGTAAAAAATGAGTAGGCTACCTGCTTTTTTAGGCGCAGTGCGCTTAAAATGAGATCGCAGACGCGCGCGGCGTCGGTGCCGTCGTCGATGGTCTTTAGCAGATCGTTCGGGAAAAAATGCGTAAGCGTGCTAAGCGTCTTGGTTTTTTCCTTCAGCACGCTTACCAGCGCGTCTAATTTCTGGTCGTTGCCGCGCTCGTCGTGGATGATATCGACGGTAGCGATCAGCGGATCTTGCGAAATTTCTTTTACGATTTTGCCTTTTAGCGCGCCTTGGAATAAAATTTTAACCCGACCGTCAGGGAGCGGCACGGTTCTCATCACGGAGCCCACGACGCCTGCGTTATAGATACCGCCGAAGCTTCTATCGCCGCTAAATTCCGACTTTGAACTTACGACCATTATCATAGATTCGTTTTTGGCTGCTAGATCGAGGGCTTTTTTGTTATGTTCGTCGCCGATGAAAAGGGGCGCTATCATAAACGGATATAAAAATAGCTCGTCCTCGACGATGATAGGCAGATCGCTAGGGAAGGTTGTATTTTGCATCAGTTGCATCGCTCCTCCTACTCGAAAATCGCGCGGTACCAAGGCGAGCGCGGTTTAATGACGTCGGTGCCGTTTAGCGGGGATTCCTCGATGCGCTGCTCGTAAATTTTGGCAGAACTTTCGCGGTCGGTGCGCTGGTAAAGGTCTTTGATGTCGATATTTAACTGATGCTCGGCAAGCCTGAGCTTCGTTAGCATCGTCTCAAGTAGCGGACGATACTCGCTCTGTGGGTATTCAGCTATAAATTTTCGAATTTCGTCGATGCTGTTTAGCATTAGCTTTTGGTTGCGATTTGGGCGGCTAAAGGAATCGAAATTTGCTCTAATTTTTAGAAATCTTGCGTATTCGATCTTTTGCGTCGTGCCGTAGAGACGGATATATTCGTCTAGGTATTTGTTTGCTTTCTCGTAGTTTTCATCCTCCACAAAAGCCCACGCCATAATGAGTGTCATCTCCTCAAGCAGCGGAGAGGCGATGTGTTCGCTAGAAAAGCTAGTGTAGTGCTTCTCGGCATCCTCCATGCTGGCGTTGTTTATATCTTCTAAAATTTTAGAATACCATGCCTCGGGGCTTAGATTAAAAAGCTCGCCGTCGCCTTTGCCACTGCAGCCGCCGATAAACGCGATAAATAGGAGAGCGGATAGAATTTTACTTAGATTTGTCATAAAAAATCCTTGGAATTTATTTAGCTCGTAATTTTATAGTCTTTGAGTAAATGCAAGCTTAAATTCTGCATCCAAATTTAAAAATGGAATTTCTTTAAAATTTTTGTGCGTTCGGGCTTAAAAATCTTTATAAACCAAAAAAATTTACGCGATAAATTCTAAATTTAAGTTTAACAATAGTATAATTAGCGCCGATAACGCAGAGTAAGTTTGCGTTTCCGTAATTTCAAAATTTTAAAGAAAGGATGTAAGATGAAAAAAGGTTTTACTCTAATCGAGCTGATCTTTACCATCGTGATTTTAGCGATCACTACGATGGCGATCCCGCGCATCGTCGCGCAAACCACCGAGTTAAACGCCCTTGCGATCAAAGAGGAGCTTGTATAT
>CAUSBF010000225.1:0-3044 GCA_963529595.1 uncultured Campylobacter sp. | reverse complement strand
CGGCTATGCCTATGCGGCGGAATTCAAAGACAAAAAGCTAAAGATCGTAGAGCCTACGATTTTTGCAGGAGATGAGAAATTCTACAAAATCAAGGCCGGGCAAGCGCAAAAGATAATGACCGGCGCGCCAATGCCTGCGGGCGCGGACTCTGTCGCGAGGCTAGAGGATGTAGACGCGCAAGGCGGAACTCTAAAAATCCCTGCTTCCGTTCATGCTCACGATGGCTTTCGTAAAAAAGGCGAGGAGGTGCGCGCGGGCGAGCTTTTATTGCGCCGTGGCGAAATTTTAAACCCTGCTAAAATCATGCTTCTTGCCGCGCAAGGAATTTACGAAGCAAGCGTTTACACGCGTCCTAAAATCGCTCTATTTTCCAGCGGCAACGAGCTAAAAGAGCCGTGGCAGAGCGCAAGTGAGCGCGAAATTTATAACGCCAACTCTAGTGGTATTGCTGCATTGCTGCAAAAATACGGCTTTGAAAATGAGTATTTAGGGATTTTAAAGGATGATTTTAGCGCGGTATGCGAGGCGCTAAACGCTGCTACGCGTAAATTTGACGTGCTAATTACCAGCGGTGGAGCAAGTGCTGGGGAGGCGGATTTTATGCAAAGCGCTATGAGTGAACTTGGATTTTTGCAGGTTTTCGATCACATTGATATCAAGCCCGGCCGCCCCAGCAAGTGCTTCGCAAAAGACGGCAAATTCGTCTTTGCAATGGCAGGCAATCCAATGGCTGCTTTCGTGCTTACGCGCGCAGTCATACTGCCGATCCTATTTAAGCTTAGCGGCGCAAGCGAGGCTTTTAGCACAGAAACGGCGATCTATGCCAAGCTCGCAAGCGATCTGAAGCTAAAAAGCGGCAGAGTAAATTTAACCGTAGGCGCATACGAAGGCGGAGTTTTTACGCCTATGCCGTCGCCTTCTGGGCGCATCAGACCGCTGGCTGCGGCATCGCATTTTTTCTTGGCTGATCCCGAATGCGACAAAGTTCTCGCTGGAGAAATCGTGAAAATTTATGAAATTTAAGCGAGAAATTATTGACAAATGAAAATTTATAGGCTACAATCGCGCTTTATTTTTACCGCATGCGGGAATAGCTCAGTGGTAGAGCGCAACCTTGCCATGGTTGATGTCGCGAGTTCGACTCTCGTTTCCCGCTCCATCTTAACTTCAAATTTTAAAATTCCTTCCGTTTCGCTCGCTTTTAAACCGCAAAATTTCTATATGGAAGCCTTGAAATGAAAATTTTAGTTTGCGTAAGCGGCGCGAGTTTTTGCGAGATCGGGCTTGATCTGCTTAAATTTCTTGCTAGCTCGCCGCATGAAATCCACGCTGTACTTACTCAGGGTGCGCGCTGCGTCCTGAGCGCCGAAAGCGGCATAGATGCGGACGAGGCTTTAAAATCCGCGGAATTTAAGAACGTAAAATTTTATCCCGACACCGATCTGGGCGCGCCGCCCGCTTCAGGCTCGTTCGGCATTGACGCCACAATCTTTGCGCCCTGCTCTATTGGCTCTTTGGCCAAAATCTACGGCGGGCTTTGCGACAGCCTAAGCACGCGCGCCGCCGCAGTCGCGTTAAAAGAGCACAAGCGGCTGGTTCTTGGCGTGCGTGAGATGCCGCTTTCTGCGATCAGCCTGCGCCAGATGAGCAAGCTAGCCGCACTCGGCGTCATCATCGCTCCGCCCGTGATCGCGGGCTACTGCGGTGTGCAAAATTTAAAAAATTTCATAATCGGCAAGTGGTGCGACGCGCTAGGCGTGCAAAACGAGCTGTTTAAGAGGTGGCAATAATGCAAAACTCAAGAAAATGTATCTATCCGGGCACTTTCGATCCTATCACGAACGGCCATCTGGACGTCATCAAGCGCGCGCTAGGGCTTTTTGATGAGGTTATCGTCGCAGTGGCGCTAAACGAGAGCAAAAAACCCTACTTCAGCCTAAAATCCAGACTAGAGATGGCGCGAGCCGCGACACGCGGGCTTCGTGGCGTGAGCGTGCAAAGCTTTGATAATCTACTCGTGGATTTTGCTAAATCTTGCGGCGTGCGCTTCGTTATCCGCGGACTCCGCGCGGTTAGCGACTTTGAGTACGAGCTGCAGATCGGCTATGCAAACGCCTCGCTATGGGAGGAATTTGAGAGCGTGTATTTGATGCCGACGCTCAAAAACGCCTTCATCTCAAGCTCGATCGTCCGCTCCGTTTTAAGCCACGGCGGCGATGTTTCGCACCTGGTGCCAAGCGAAATTTTAAAATTTTTAAAAAAATGAGCTTGCAAGCGACTGAAATTTAGCCCGCAGGCGCGGCTAAATTTAAAATTTGAAGCTGCATGGGAGATAAAATGAACGAAGCAATGGATGAGATAGAAAGACTGCGAACGTTTTTAAAAAGCGTGAGAGATGAATACAAAGCCTTAAATAAAATAGCCGAAGCGCAGGTCGTAAGCAGGCGCTGGGCGTCGGGTAGCTATATCAATTTAGAGCCGTTTTATTTCGAATATAACCGCTTCTTTAAGGGCAAAATTTTAAAAGCTAAACCAAAAAAGGTCGTAAACGCCTACGAATACGGCTTTGACGCGCAAGACCGCGTCGTTTTTGAAAGGCAACATGACGGCAAAAAACATTTCTTTGAAAACCTTTATTTTTGGGGGCGGGACGAAGTTTTAAAATACGAATTTGGTTGCTATAACAAAAGATGCTCAAGATGCTTCAACATAAAAAGATTTATCTATGAGGATGGCGAGCTAAAGTCCATCTACTCGGCCTTTGACAACAACGCTTATAGAATAGAAAATTTTACTTACGAAGGCGGCAGGCTCGCACAAAGACGGGAGTATGTAGAGCACCCTCGCGCAGGCAGAAGGAATGACGTAACAAACTATGAATTTGACGCAATGGGCGAGCTGAGCTTAATAACCGAAAATGGCTATGTGCGCTATCAAAAGCCCGATAAGGATATGAGCTACAAAAAGCTCTATGAGCTCGCCGCTCAAAGGCTGCTGCCCGCGATTAAAGAGACGATCAAAAAGCACGCGCCCGCCTGTAAAC
>CAUSBF010000224.1:0-3044 GCA_963529595.1 uncultured Campylobacter sp. | reverse complement strand
TATTCGGCTCTCTTGCGCCGCTCGTCGCACCTCTTGCCGTGATGGTAAAATTTAGCTGAGCTTTTCTGACTTAAACGCCCTTTTTACCGTCATATAAAAGCCGCTAAAGATAAAAAGCGCCATACAAAGCGAGACGAGCGACCATAAAATTTTACCCGCGAGCCCGAAAAAATACCCCGTGTGAAGCTGATAGTTCGCGTCTTTAAACTCGCCCACGGTGATACCGTCCGTTTGCTTCTGCTGCGCGATTTTGCCCTCATTTAGCTTCACGCTCGCGCCTTTTGGACGGGCGGTAGCGGGCGCATCGGGCGCATAATACCTGACGCCGATCTTATCTCCGGCTGCGAGCATTAGGGTAAATTCTTTATACACTATGCCGCTTGATCTGAATATCTCATAAGCCCTCTGCGCGTCGCTAAATTTATACGTAGCGGGCTGTTTGCCCTCCTCTTTAGCAGGTGCGGCGGCGTGTTCTTTAGAAGCGGCGGCGGCTTTAGGTGCGCTAACTTGCGGCAAATTTTGCGAGCTTACAAAAAGCTTCATCACGGCGTCGTTATACCAGCCGTACGACCAGTTAAGCCCGGTTAAGCAGATAAGCAGGTAAATCACTGCACTTAGCGAGCCTAGGCTCGTATGTAGGTTATAAAAAAGAGCGTATTTTTTGAGTTTAAAATTTGGCTTTATCGCCTCGATAAATTTACGCCTAAGCCTTGGGAAATGCAGCCAGACGCCACTTATTACGAGCAGTATCATCGCTGTGGCGCTCGCGCCTACGATCTGTTTGCCGATCTCGCCCGCAGTTTTATTGCCGCTTAGCGCTAGGCCTAAATTTCGATGCAGCGCCATCACCGTTAGCACAAAGCCCGTGCCGCGATCCTTGCCGATAATCTGCGCAGTGTATGGATCAACCAGATATGCATCATTTCTGTTTGCGTAAACGACGAAGGCTTCGTCATCACTTTTTGGCACGACGAGCCTTACGGGCTGCTTAACGCCCGTTTGCTCGCTAAAGCTTTGCAGAATTTTATCTACGCTTTGCATCTCGCCCGTTTTTTCGACCTTTTTAGAGCCAACGTTTATTAGCGCCTCAAACTCGTGCTGATACGACAAAATCGCGCCCGTAACGCCTATGATAAGCAGCGGGATAGAAAAAACGATCGATAAAATCAGATGGATGTTAAATAAAATTTTGTCGCGCTTCAAAAGCGAGCTCATTGTAGATCCTTGCGAGATAAATTTAATCTTTATTTGATTGAGGTTCGCAATTATATTGTGCGATTTTAAATATTTAGATAATTATCATTAAGATTTAGGATGCGAAATTTTAAGGCACGTTATGGCATCGCAAGAGCGCCTAGGCACCTCACGCAATATCATAAACCGCGTGCTGCAAGATCTAAAAGCTAAAAATTTAATCCGCCTTTCGCGCGGCAAGATCACGCTAGGGAGGTAAAATTCTAAGCGCGGTTTATAAAAAGCGCGCTTAGAATCTCGTAAATTTAGAAATTTTGCGCTAAAATTGCCAAAGACGCGAGCTTGCGCAATCCAAAAAACAAGGTCATTATTATGTCGCAAAGTGTAGTCGAGTTTGCTACGATAATCCTTTATGTTACGATAGGCTTTTGCCTTCTTGTTTCATTGCTTGATAAAAACAGATCATTCAAAACCGTAGATCACGGAACTCTGTTTATCTCCACCGATCCGCTTTTAAAAATGCAGATGTTTATAATATTCCTAAGCTTCGGCGTAGTCACTCTATCCAGCTCGCACGTAGCAAAACATAACGGCGAGCCGATACCCTGCTTTTACACCCACGATAAAATTTGTTCGCAGGAATACAAAGCGGCGGGCTTAAATTTAAGATGCTTCGAAGAAGGCGATCCCAGATGCGTGGATGGGTATCTGCAAATAAGCGAGCCCAGACTAATACTCGGTAAAATCATATCTGTCTGCGCCATAATTTTTTCCTTCATCGTGCTAATTCAAAAAGGAATCAGAATAGATAAAAGCGGCATCTGCAAAGAATGGGAGGCTCTGCCGTTTAAACATACGGAAAAGATATACTTTGATGAGATGAGCTACGCCACATGGTTTATAAGAGGCGTAAAAATAATCAGCATACGAGGCAAAATTAGCGGCGTTAAATTCGGGGCGGGATATTTGTATGCACAAAAGGATGTAGATTTTTTGCAAAATTTTATATTAGAAAAGTTAGCTGAAATTTCAAAAGCCGAAGCGACCGAGCAAGATGCCTAGGCTTAATTTAACGTTAAAAATATCTAAATTTAAGGCGGCGGCATGATATTTTTATATTTGATATTCGGCAAAATCTTTTACTGTTTGGGCTTGCTATTTTTAAAAGCATGGTTTTTAAAAGCAAAGCCTCTTATAAAACCGTGCAAAAGGGCGCCTGGCTCATACCTCCTAGCCCCATAGCAAAAACTATGCTTATCGTGCTATTTTTATCCTGGGGTTCGTTGGTGGCGTTTGATGAGCCTTGGATAAAAACAATAAGAGGCGGAGGTAAAGTTGCATGCTTTGATACAAACGACCCTTTATGCGTAGGCGGGCATATGCAAAGAGGCGGTGGCGAGACCGCACTTGTGATCGCGATGGGTCTTGCAATGATGCTAATTGCCATACTGCCGTTATCTTAAAGGGGCGTCATCATAGACAGCCGCACCGTAAGGAAAGAGCGGAGATTTTTATCGTTTAAATTTAGCACAAAGATCGATATAGAAAATGCCCTTACGGAGAAAGGGATGAGGGGCGAGATGCCGATTTTGATAGTAGAAGACGGGCAAAGCGGAAAAAATTTCACGCTCTCATTCCCATACGCACAGCAAGATATAAAATTTATTGAAGCAGAGATAAGAAAGAGGCGCTATAAGATGATGAAATCAAAAGAGGCGAAGGCTCCCCTTAAATCCGCGCTCAAAAAAACTATAAGCTTAAAAGGCGCGAATGAGCGCGCAAACATAGAAATTCTAAAAAACGACAAAGAGGGCGCGGGCGATCAAATTTTAAATTTAGCCATGCGCGAG
>CAUSBF010000223.1:0-3046 GCA_963529595.1 uncultured Campylobacter sp. | reverse complement strand
AAATATCCGCTCTAATTCCTGCGGATTTTTTAAAATTTCATTTAATAAATCAGTGAAATTCAAAGAATTTGGATCAACCTCGTATTTAGAATTCAGTTCCTTTAAAATCGGCAAAATTTCATTATACGAAACCGCCTGCGCCTTATACAGCAGCTCTTTAAATTCCGCGTTCTTACACGAATTAATTAGATCGTCATAAAACATCATAGAGCTTTTTTCTATCAAAAGCGCCGAAGCCAAAAACTCATTCATACCTTTTGCAACCAGTGCCTCACTGCTATTTTCAGGAGGCATAGCGCCAAGCCCGCAAGAATTTGCAAAGTCTAACATCCGCTCAAGTAATCCAGCTCGTAAAGATAGAATTTCTCCTAGCTTTTTATCTTGAAATTTAACTGCGCCCAGCGAATAAAACTGTAAAATTTGCGCCTCTTTTTCGAGCAAAAGAGCAATATCTATAATTTGCACTTCATTTAAATTCCGAGATTTATTAGAAAATTTGCGCGATTTTTTAGTACTACGCAATGCTTCTTCGCTCAAGAAATCGCCTCTATATTGGAATTTACAAGCGCTACTAGCTCAGGCGAACTGATGCCGCTTAAAAACTGCTCCCAAAGGTGCATCGGGAAAACGCTTTCATCATAATGAATCGTCAGCGAGCCGATTAGAGAGTTAAATTTATACTCTTTTATCCCGCGAATTGCAGCTATTTTAGCCTTCAGGCTCTCCTCGCTCACGCTATCTCGCAACTCCCTAATTTTGGGACTTACGCGGATACGGATACGACCTTTGCTGTGGCTGATTTTGCTAAAATACTTATGAAATTCCAAAATATCGTTGTGATTTATTTTCATATTTTTCCTTAAATTTGCGCCCAAATAATATCATAAATCATTTAATTCCTGCTAAATTTTGCGAATTATTTGCGTTTAGGGCGAAATATTTTTATCTTATTTTCATCCGCTGTTATGTAATTTCCTCCCATTAAATCAATACAATACGGCACGGCAGGAAACACTGGTAGAAGGCACTCTTTAATCGCTTTTGGATTGCCCGGTAAGTTTATAATCAGAGATTTTTTGCGGATCGCTGCTATCTGACGCGATAAAATTGCCGTAGGCACGATCTTTTGGCTTTCTGCGCGCATTAGTTCGCCAAAGCCTGGCATTAATTTCTCACTTACCGCTTCGGTCGCTTCAGGCGTTACATCGCGCGGAGCAGGACCCGTACCGCCCGTAGTTAGCACTAAATCACAACCCGCTTCGTCGCAAAGATAAATCAGCTTATCTTTGATCAGCTCCAGCTCATCTGGAACTATTTCATAAAAATACTCTTTCTCGCAAGTTAGCCAATCATCCATCACGGCAATTATCTCTTTGCCTCCTAAATCCTCGTAAACGCCACCGCTAGCGCGATCACTTATTGTTAAAACACCTATTTTTACCATTTTCCTCTCCTTTATTGGAATTTTAAAATTTAATCGAAATTTAGCGTGCCGTCTTGCGGCTTTTCTTCAGAGCTTTCCATATCTTTTTCCAGCTTTTGCAAATTTTGCTCTTGCGCGGAGACGCCTTCTTGCTCCACACCATCAGATTCGCAGATTTTTTGAACATCCTCGAAAGTTATGAACTCATAGACGAAAATTTGCTTTGAAATTTGATTTAGCTTATCCTGCATCGTGCGGATTATCTCGCTTACCTCGTCGTAGCAATCTTGCAAAATTTTATTCACGCTCTGCGCGCTAGGAGTGAAACTATCGCCCATCGCGAGCTCAAAAACCATCTTTTGCGCCAGCGCGATAGCCTGCTTTACGTCGCTAGCGGAATTTGAAAAAGCGTCATTTTTATGGATCTGTAGCGCTGCCATGCCGCTTAAAAGCACTTTGATTTGATTTAAAATTTGCGTTTTGGATTCGATCTCGAAATCCTCGTTTAAAAATTTATCGTTTAAAAGCTCGATCTTTTCGAAATCAAACGAATACCAATACGCGCTAAGCGCCTTTGCGCCCTGATAAAACGCCTGGATCTCCTTTTCGTATTCGGTGAGAATTCTACTTTTTTGCACGCCGTAAAAGACCCTCATCCGCACGTTTTCAAAATCGCTAAGCTCGATCGTATCACTGCCGCGTTTAAGAGCGTTGATCGCGGCTTCATTTACCAGCGTCGCTACTCCCGCGCCGCTAAAGCCCACGCAGAGGCGACTTACTTTGTTGATATTCGCGCTGCATCTTTTGCCCTCGAGGTAAATTTTTAAAATTTCGATGCGGTCTTTGTAGTTCGGAAGCCCGATGAAAACACGCCTATCAAAGCGCCCCGAGCGCAATAACGCATCGTCGATCATATTTATTTTGTTGGTCGCGCCGATTACCATCACGCCGCTATTTTCTTCAAATCCGTCCATCTCGGTCAGCAGCTGATTTAGCGTCGTTTCTCGCTCATCGTTGCGTCCGATACCGCGCTTGCCGCCGACTGCGTCGATCTCGTCGATAAAAATAATCGCGGGCGCGCAGGATTTGGCCTTCGCAAACAGCTCGCGAACCCGCCTAGCGCCGACGCCTACAAAGACCTCGGCGAAGCTTGCGCCGCTTTGGTAAAAAAACGGCACGTCCGCCTCGCCCGCTACGGCTTTTGCGATAAGCGTTTTGCCGACGCCCGGCTCGCCGATCATTAAAATTCCTTTCGGCAGTTTGATGCCGAAATTTCGGTATTTTGCGGGGTTTTTTAAAAAATCCACGATCTCGATTAGCTCGTCCTTAACCTCGCTGATGCCCGCGACGTCGCTAAATCTCACGTCGCTAACGCTTGGCGAAAGATCGCCGAGCTCTGCGTTTGCGCTGCCGCCTTGACGCGCAGTGCCTACGCCGTCCAGCCTGCGGCGCCTAGCCAAAACGGTTTCAAAATAATATACGAAGAGAAAAAATGCGAACGTAAAAATCACGAGTGTCGCACTGATACCGCTCGTGCCATCATCCTTTTCTTTGCTGATTAGAGCGTGAGTTGATAGCTCCTTAAGATCTACGAGATCGCCTAAAATTGTATAGCGTGTGCCG
>CAUSBF010000222.1:0-3062 GCA_963529595.1 uncultured Campylobacter sp. | reverse complement strand
ATTTAGAGGTAGTAATCTAACTTTAATGTCTTGCAAAGCAGTCGGTAGCTCATTTACGGAACAAAACGCTAAATTCGCATCTCCGCCGATACCAATACTATTTGTAAGCATATCATAACCATAAATTTTGGCAGTTTTACCATTATTGCTATCGCCTAAATGACTCGTAAAAATATTTTTGAAATACGCTGAAATCGGTCTACCCTCCCAAGATAATGCAAAAAAAGTAGCCACTTTCATGCCTTTTTTCTTAGGCTCTTCTTGTAGAGTTGTAATTTCACTTAAAATATCATCAAAAAAGCTCTCGTTTAAGCTAGATAAATCCGTTAATATTTTATCATTTTTGATATCGTCAGGATTGAAGCAAGAGAGCATATTTTTTACGGCTTTTGAAATTCCTTTTATAAATTTAGGAGTATCGTCTTTTACGGCTTTGCTAATGAATTGGACATTGGGGAACAAATTACCAGAATTTGCGCCTATGCCAAATCTACAAACTATTAAATCGTCTCTTGAAATATTGTTATTTACCGATATTTCTTTACTTTTAATATCACAAAGATAAATTTTAATAGCATCGTATTCGTAGCTCTTGTTGTTAATTTTGGTTTTCTGTTTATCATAAATTTCGCCGATACTAGAAAAAATTTTAACTATATCGCCCAAAATTTATCCTTTCTAAAATATAGGTGAATTTTAACTAAAATTTAATTATATTGTCAATAGTTATTGTATTTTAAGAAAATAATTTGCCTTTTTTAGATTTTTATTATACAATCGATTTCAAAGCAAGCAATCATTCTTTTTAGGATTTGAAATTTGTACTTTAATAAGGTCTTGCTTTACAACCTCCAAAACCCCTACTCCGTAGTTCATGCACCCACTTCCAGCTCCCGCGCCAAGGATCAAATTGATTAGTTCTGCATTAGCTACAATTTTCCATCTTGCCTGCCACGCATATACCGGCTCGCGATTGTTGCCGTAATAGAATTTCACAGATTCACCCAGCTTTTGCCACAATAAATTTAACTCCATTTCGCCATCATATTTTCGCCCCATAATCGTTTCAAATCGCTGTAAAATATTTGTCTTCATCATCTCTAAATGCCTGCTATCTTGCGGCTGCAAATAGACTTTATGTCCCAAAAGCCCGCTTACTGCGCACGCCACGTAGCCTTGCACAATAGTTTCGTTCTCGCAAATTTTATGATTTTTCGCTTCGACGGTAGTTTGCGTAAATAGAATTTCACCCAAGCTTAGCCCGTCTTTTAGCACTGCTAGTGCGATTTTACGTTCAAACTCCGGCTCGCATGAAGCAAATCGCACGCGCAAGTCCTCTCCTCGCAAGATAAAATCAAACACCGTGCGTTTAAAAATTTTACCGCTTGATTCGTGTCTATATCCTACGTGCTCTGAAGCCGGCAGATAGCGATAAAGAAAGCCCTGAATCAGCTGCGAGAGAGATTTTGTGATTTTTAGATTTTTAGTTGGTAATTTTGCGTTGATGATTAGCATTTGCGCTCCTTTGCGCGGTAAAATTCTGCCCAAGATTCGTGCAACCTTGGGCGAATGAGCTCTAAGCGGAATTAAAATCCTATCTCTTTGATATCGGCAAACTGCAAAAACGCGCGATAAATTTGCCCGATATTTGCGATACGATTTGCGCGTATCTTGACATCCTGGACGTTTATCATTACGTTATCAAAAAAATCATCAATCACGTCTTTAAGCCCAAATAGCGAGCGCAGATACCCACTCACGTCGTTTTCGTTGAGCTTAACCGCCCTGAACGCCGCATTTAGCGCGCGCTCAGCGTCGTGTTCGAATAGATTTTCGTCCACCGCGCCTATTTTTTCGTCCTTGATGATATTGGCTAGGCGCTTAAAAGTCGCGAAATTTTCCCCGAAATCCGCTGCTGCTGCGATCTCGCCCAGCGCCTTTATGGCCTTGCTTAGTCGTAATAGATCGTTTTCGCCGCTTGCGATGCACGCCTTGATCACGGACGGATTTATCTCGTCAAAAATTCCGTATAACCTATCTTTTATAAAATCCAGCAGCTTAGAAATGTCAAATTTCTTATAATTTGGCGCTAGCTTCTGCGCCAGCGCATTCGCATCAAAGCTCAATCCTTGATTTAGTAAAATTTTAATTAGCCCAGTAGCTGCGCGGCGAAGCGCATACGGATCTTTATTGCCGCTTGGAACTTTATTGATACTAAAAAGCCCCAGGAGCGTTTCAAATTTCATCGCCACAGCGATTACGCCACTAAATACACCGCTTGGAAGCTCACTATCCTCGCCGCTAGGCAGATATTGCTCGCGTATCGCGCGGCATATATGATCTGCCAGTCCAGCATGTGCGGCATAGTAACTACCCATAATGCCTTGAAGCTCGCTAAATTCGCCCACCATCGTGCTGCTAAGATCTGCTTTACTAAACATTACGGCATTTTCTACATCCCGCGCGAAGTCCTTTTTGCCGATCTCCGCCTCGATCTGCGTAGCATAATCCGCGCTCAGTGCCTTTGCTACGGCTAGCTCGCGCACTTGCTTATCATAAACTGAGCCAAGAGCTTGCATATAGGAAATTTGCTTAAGTTTTTCAGGGCTAAATTCCACTTGCAAATCGCTTTTCCAAAAAAACATAGCATCGCTTAGGCGCGCGCGTAAAACTTTTTCATTACCGCGTACCACTAGCTCGTCATCATCGGTAATCGCATTGCTAACGACAACGAAGTGATTGCTTAAGTTTTTACTCTCGAAAACGGGAAAATAGCGCTGATTTTCCTTCATCGAAGTGATGATGACCTCTTTTGGTACGCTTAAAAAATCTCGCTCAAAACTGCCTAACAACGCCGTCGGATACTCGGTGATCGCCGTTACTTCATCCAACAATGCAGAATCGACATCGATCTTAAAGCCATGCTTTTTCTCGAGCTTTGCAAACTCGCTTAGAATTTTATCTTTTCTTTTTTGCTCGCTTAAAATTACGCCGTTACGCTCCAGCAGTGCGAAATAATCTGCGACGTCTTTAAATTTAATCACTTCGTATCCAAATTTTCG
>CAUSBF010000221.1:0-3072 GCA_963529595.1 uncultured Campylobacter sp. | reverse complement strand
CTCTAAATTTTAAAATTTAAGCTCGCTCTTATATATATATATAATCCACCTATATTTTTTCAAAGGAGAAATTATGGCAGAGAATGAGCGGGCGGAATATTTGGAATGTCCTTTTTGCGGCAAAGATGACATCAAATACGGTACGGTCGTATGCGGTGGGTGCCAGGCGGAGATCTCTTATAGCAGACCTTGGATAAAGACGCTTCTTATTTCTATAGTTTGGCTTTGGTTTGCGGGAGCTCTTACTAAGAATAGTGATACCGTATTTTATATTGTTATAGCTGTAGGAGTTATAGGCGTAATTAGTTCTTTTTTTATGGCGCGAGATCACAGTCCGCGATTTCATAGGACTATGAAGCACGTTAAATAGTCTATATTCCGCCGTTCACTGGCGGAGAAATTTTGTAATTCTCCGATTAAATTTAAATTTTGGAGAATTACATTACTTAAATTTTAAAAGATAGATTATGAATTTTTTCCTAGGCTTCCTTGCTGGTAGCGGTGCTTTTGATGGGCTTGCAGCTGCGGTTATCGTTTTTGGCGTCATAGCCATTTTGGGTGGTTTTAATGCCGTTATAGCTTCCATTCCTGCTTTTATAGTGTTTTGCATTGCAAAGGCATTTTTAGAAGGCTTGACTTCTAGCGTAAATAATAGATTTATTGCGTCTGTCGTACCAATTGTGGGAGGCTTAGTTCTAGGATATTTAGCGGGTGCTTCCGTATATGAAAGTGAGCAGGCAAAAGATGCTGAGCGCGAAGTGCAGAAGCAACAAAATATGACGCAGCAAGATAAAGTCTATTATATCCAACGTAGTTTGATGTTCGGTGGCTACGGTGTGATGATTGATGGTAAATGGGGCAAAAAGACCATGTAAGCGGCGCAGAAATATTCGGGCTCGTCTGCAATCTCGATCGACGAACTTTATGAAGCCGTCAAGGCTAAAAAAGAGGGTAGAAGATAAAATTTAAATCGCAAGCCGGGTGCGTCGCACTAAATTCTTAAATTTACTCGCTTTATATGCGTCTTATCGGGCGTGCTTCAAAACAGATTATGCCGTTTGTAAAATATCTTAAGTCCGCTTGAGGCGTAAATTTTAAAAATGGAGCTTGAGCGTTTTTGAGGTAAGCGGACGAAATAAATTGCTTGTGCGCGGACTATGTTAAATTTAATAAATTTAGCTGCAAGGCGCGACGGAATTTACGCTATTTGCGGCTTACAAGTGGGATAAATTTAAGGGCGCGATCTTTACGGGCAAAATTTTATGCGCGACGACTGAGGCGCGCGGTTTTCTATGAAAGTTTAAATTTCTTATGCTCAAAGTGGTATTTTTTCTGCTAAATCGCGTTAAATTTAAGGCTATCTATCCTGGAAAAATTAACGGCGTATTCCTTCAAGCAAGCGAGAATGAAAGAGAAGCGGTAATTGCCATTTTCGTAAAATATCTCGCTCATTATTATTTCGCCGGGCGCCGCATCGCATCTTTGATCCGAGCTCATGGCGCATTTTAGTTCATAATATCCATTTTGCAAATCTCCGATGTAAAATTTTAAATGCAATTTTTCATTGATTTGTTTTTTGGGTAGCAATAGCGCATCGTTGAAGCTTATGCCCGCAAAAATTCTTTCTAGCGTATGCATATTTTTATGCAGCCCTGCTAAATACGCCTCGTATCGCTGCTACCTTAAAGCATATTCGCTATCTTTTATATTGCCCCTGATCCAATCTAAGTCAAAATATAGCACTTCAATCTCTTTGGTTTTAAATTTGTCGCTGCCTGTTCACTATAGCCCCAAGAAATTCTCATCGTTTTTGATCTTTTCGATGAGATCAAGCGTGGCGTAAAACTCGTCGTAGAAATATGGCATCTCGAGCTTGAAAAATTTAAAATTTAGCCCCTCCAGCACCTTGAGCGAGTGTTTGTTTTTAAGTAAAAATATGAAAAATACCCCGTCTTTTTCTAGCGCGTTGAGGTAGTTTATTTCGCTTATATTTGCGCGTAGGATCTCGGCGTCAAGGATGACGACGTCGGCTACGTAGATGAAGTCGTTTAGATGTCTCTTCGCGCTCTCCCAGTTGGAGTTTGGCATCACGTCGCAACCAAGCCCGCTCAAAAAATCGCGCAGCTCCTCGAAGATCGCGCGATTCTTATGCGTGATTATGACGTTGTAGTCGTATTTTTTGGCGCTAAAGCTCTGCTGCGCGAAGCAGCTAAGCACGGCATCCATTTTGATAAAGGTTCCGCGCCCGTCGGCTCCAATACTCGGATGCGAACCGAGTGCACGCAAATGGGTCTGCGCCGAAGTAAGATACTCATCATCCGTGCTAGCGGCGCTTTCTAGTGCACTTTTAAGCGCATAGGTGCGCGGATCCTTTAGCTCGCGATCGATGCCTACGCGAACATCGAGCTTGATAGAGCTCATATTCGCTCTAAGTTCCTTGCTACTAAATTCCACGCTCACGCGGATCGGTTCAGCGATATTTTGTAGAAAAAACTCGCACGCGTCAAAGACTGCGCTAGTGAGATTTAGCACCTCGCCGCCGTAGATACGCGGTAGCTGCGGTGGGAAGCTAAGATAGAGCGTGCTGTCGTATTTCGTGCACTCCTCAAATCAACTTTCGCTTTGAAATTTTAAAATTTTTAAAATATCGATCTGCGCGATATCCTCGCGTCTAGGCACGACGGAATCGCTTTCTTTGGCTTTAGGCGCAGCGGAGAAAATTTTGCCGCTTACGGCGGGCTTTTTAGCAAAAAGTTTTCTTGCCGCAAAGCCTGCCGTCGCAGCCAATATTGCTAGCGCGCCTAAAACCACGGCTTTCATAGCACAAGCATCCCATCGCCATAGGAGTAGAAGCGGTATCTTTGCTCCACTGCGATGCGGTAGAGCTCAAGCGTGCGCTCAAGACCGATGAAGCTTGCTACGAGCATTATCAGCGTGGATTTGGGCAGGTGAAAGTTCGTAAGCAAAAAATTCTGTCTTATCGGCGGGTTACCCGGGTGCAAAAACAGCTTGCAGATCCCGCTGCTTTGCCCGTTGCGCGCAAAATTTTCGATCGTTCTCGTAACGGTCGTA
>CAUSBF010000220.1:0-3074 GCA_963529595.1 uncultured Campylobacter sp. | reverse complement strand
TATTAGCAGCCTTTTGGCGCATACGCTTTGCCTCGGAGTAAAGCTCGCCCAAAGTGGCACTTACAGGTTTTTGCAGCTTAAATTCTACCGCTTGAGCGTTTCTGTTTTGCAGCGTAAATTCTCGCGCGCTGGTTGGAATTTTATAGATATTTTCTTTTAGTAAGGCAGCTTTTTCGCTTAAAAGCTCGGCGCTTCGCAGTAGTTCGGCGCTGCTTTGCAAAGAGCCTAAAGCCTCGCGCACCGAGTCTAGCTTTTTATTTAGCGCCGTGATTTTTGCTGATTTGAGCGAGTTTAAGCGATCCGCATTTAGCGCGTTAAATTCCGCGCGAAAAAATGCTTTAAAGTCCGAAATTTTTGGCACGGGGGCTTCTTTAATATTTGCAGGCGGCAGATGGCGGAGTTTTCTTCCTACCTTGATCTGTCTAAATTCCGTTTCGAAGTGCCGTAGTGCCTCTAAAATCACATCGTTTTCATCGGTAATTATTACGTTGGTAAATCGCCCGGTAAATTCGAAGTAGATATTTGAGCTTTGGGTTTTGTAGCTTGCGTTTTGGCTTACGCTAAGGCATAAAATTCTATTATTTTCTGGCACGCTAACGGAAGTGATGCGCGATTTTACGAAGCGCTTGGCAAGTAGCACGTCAAAGGGCGCTGCGTAAACCTTACCTTCGGTAAAAGCGTCATTTTCGTGGATATTGCAGCCCGATTTATTCATATCGAAAAACAGCGTCTCGTTGCCGTCAAAGCAAACTTTAAAAAGGTTATCTCCTACGCGCTTAATGTGCGAAAGGAAGCGTTTGGCGCGTAGATACTCGCAAATTTGAATTAAGTTTTGATATTTCATACGCGTTAAAATTTCTCTTTGTGGATTTTGGCTAAATTTAGCTTTTGCGGATTGTGCGGGCTCGGGCGCTGTTGCGGTACGCCGAGGGCTAGTATCGCTTCTGCTTTGAAATTTGGCGGAAAGCCTAGCGCCTCGCGCAAAAACTCCTCGCAGCTGCGTCCGTCCGCGGCGGCACGCAGCCTTACCTGCACCCAGCAGCTGCCAAGATTTAGCGCGCTTGCGGCAAGGTGCATGTAGCCTAGCGCTACCGAGCAGTCTTCGATCCAGACGTCTTGTTTCTGCTCATCTGCGATCACGACGATCGCGGCCGCGGCCTGTTTTAGCATATTCGCTCCGCTGCTGCGACATCCGCTTAGTCGCTCAAGCATCTGTTTGTCGCGCACAAGGATGAACTCCCACGGGTGGCGTGCATGCCCCGACGGCGCAAGCAGGCCCGCTTTTAAAATTTTGTCCAGCACCTCGTCCTCAAGCGGCTTAGGCGCGTATTTTCTTACGCTTCTGCGGTTTGCAAAAATATCTAAAATTTCCATCGTCTCGCTCCTTGCGGCTCAATTATACATAAAATTGCAAAAATTTATGATTTTTTAGCTAAAATCGCGCAAATTTAACCGATACGAAGGAGATTTTATGAAGCAGACGATCACGGAGAAAATTTTTAGCGAGCACGTGGGAGAGGCGGTTTTTGCGGGACAGATCATCGAAAGCGCCATCGATATGGTTATCGGCAACGACATCACGACGCCCATTTCGATCAAGCAGTTCGAGCTTAGCGGCGCGAAAAAGCTCGCCAACTCGGACGGCTTTGCGATCGTGATGGATCACTACATCCCTACGAAGGACATTTTAAGCGCAAACCAAGCTAAAATTTCACGCGAGTTTGCTTATAAGCACGATTTGAAAAACTATTTCGACGAAAAAGATATGGGTATCGAGCACGCGCTGATGCCTGAAAAGGGGCTCGTAGTGCCCGGCGACGTCATCATCGGCGCGGACAGCCACACCTGTACCCACGGCGCGCTGGGGGCATTTGCGACCGGTATGGGCAGCACCGATCTTGCTTTTGCGATGATAACGGGCAAGAATTGGTTTAAAGTACCTCCTACGATCAAAGTGGTCTTTTGCGGCAAGCCCGCGCCACACATCTACGGCAAGGATCTGATTTTAGAGGTGATCCGTCTCATCGGCGTGGACGGCGCGCGCTACAAGGCTTTAGAGTTCTGCGGCGACGCGCTGGAGTATCTGGATATGGATAGCAGATTTTCGCTTTGCAATATGGCAATCGAAGCGGGCGGCAAGAGCGGTATCGTCGCGGTCGATGAGATCACGAAGGAATTTTTGGCGGATAAAAGCTTGCGCGCCGAGCCGAAATTTCACTACTCCGACGAGGGCGCGAACTATGAGCAAATTTTGCAGATCGACGTTAGCAAGCTTGATCCGGTGATTGCGTATCCGTTTCTGCCTAGCAACGGCAAGAGCGTGCGCGAGGCGGTGCGCGATGATATCGCCGTCGATCAGGTCTTTATCGGCAGCTGCACCAACGGCAGGCTCTCCGATCTGCGGATCGCCGCGCAAATTTTAAAAGGTCGCAAGGTCGCGCGCAAAACCCGCCTCATCATCACGCCTGCGACGCAAAAAATCGCTCTGGCCGCGCAAAAAGAGGGGCTGTGGGATATTTTCGTGGAAGCGGGCGCAGTCGTAAGCAACCCGACCTGTGGCGCGTGTCTGGGCGGATATATGGGGATTTTGGGCGTGGGCGAGCGCTGCGTAAGCACGACTAATCGAAATTTCGTCGGCCGCATGGGCGATAGAACGAGCGAAGTATATCTGGCAAACTCCGCCGTCGCCGCAGCTAGCGCCGTCGTAGGAAAGATCGCCGATCCGCGGGATTTGTAGGCTTAAAATTTAAAACTTAATGGCAATGCGATTTGTCTATATGAGACCTAATGAATTTGCTTGCTTTATCCCGATGTAGACGCCAAGCACCATAAACACATCAATATCCACGTACGTAGTGAGAAATATGGCGGTCTAGTGAAATAATTAAGTAGGCTGCAACCAAATGCCAAATGTGCGCCAAAGCCTGCTAACAGACTGCCTGCGATGATCACTCGAAATACGTAAACTTTACTCGCGGATAGGCGAAATTTGACCTCGTTTGCCATAAAAACCGTCGGTCTCAAAAGCGAGACGCTAACGAGGTTGTAAATTTAGCCTACGACTACGCGGTAAA
>CAUSBF010000219.1:0-3077 GCA_963529595.1 uncultured Campylobacter sp. | reverse complement strand
TTCGTTACCAGCTTGCGATACATTCGTAGCCAACGATACGGCAGCGGTTTTTCAACCGGCTTAAATTTAGCTCTGCGTTCAGCGATTTCGGTTTCGCTTAGGCGCACGTTGATCGCGTACGTATCCACGTCGATATCGATGATGTCGCCGTCTTGTAGCAGTCCGATCATGCCGCCCTCGGCAGCTTCGGGACTCACGTGCCCGACGCTTAGCCCTCTCGTCGCTCCGCTAAACCTGCCGTCCGTGATGAGAGCCACGTCCGCGCCCAGCCCTCGCCCCATGATTAGGCTCGTAGGGCTTAGCATCTCCTGCATGCCGGGACCTCCGCGCGGCCCTTCGTAGCGGATGACGACCACGTCACCTTTGTTTACCTTGCCGCTTGAGATCCCCTCTATCGCCTCGTCTTGGCTGTTAAAGCACACGGCCTTGCCGCTAAATTTGCGCTCGCCGATGATGCCCGCGGTCTTGATGACGCAGCCCTGCTCGGCTAAATTTCCAAACAAAACCGCCAGTCCGCCGACCTGCGAATAGGCGTTTTCGACCTTGCGGATGACCGATTCGTCTTTTATGACGCTAGCTCCGACGCGCTCGCCTAGGCTCTCGCCCGTGACGGTTAGCGCGTCTAGACCCAGCAGTCCGTTGTCGCGGCGCGAAATTTCATTTATCACGGCGCTTAGGCCGCCCGCGCGGTCGATGTCCTCCATATGCACATTTGGCAGGCTTGGGCTGATTTTGGCGATATGCGCGATCTTGCGGCTGATCTCGTTGAGCCCCGCGATCTGTAAATTTACCCCGGCTTCGCGCGCGATAGCCAGGATGTGCAGCACGGTGTTGCTGCTGCCGCCCATTGCCATATCGACGACTAGGGCGTTTTGGATCGATTTTTCATTCACGATGTTGCGGATTTTGTATTTTTCATCCAGCGCTATCTCGCAAATTCGGCGTCCCGCCTCTCGGATAAGCTCCTCCCGCTCAGGCGTAAGCGCAGGCACCGTGCCGTTACCTTTTAGCGCGATACCCATCGCTTCGCACAGCGTATTCATCGAGTTTGCCGTAAACATCCCCGAGCAGCTGCCGCCGCTTGGACAGGCTTTGCACTCGATCTCTTTTAGCTCCTCGGCGCTGATCTCTTTGGTTTCAAATTTACCCACCGCCTCAAACGCCGTAGATAGGTCGATCGGCTCGCCTTTTTTGGTGTAGCCCTTTTTCATTGGGCCGCCGCTAACAAAAACCGTCGGTACGTTCACGCGAAGCGCGCCCATTACCATGCCGGGCACGATTTTATCGCAGTTTGGCATGCAAACCAGAGCGTCCAGGGCATGTGCGTTCATCACCGTTTCGATCGAGTTTGCTATGAGCTCGCGGCTAGGCAGGCTGTAAAGCATCCCACTATGCCCCATCGCGATGCCGTCGTCCACGCCGATACAGTTAAACTCAAAGGGCACGCAGCCGTTTTTGCGGATCTCGTCTTTTAAAATTTCGGAGTATTTGTTAAGGAAAAAGTGCCCCGGGATGATCTCGATAAAGCTATTTGCTACGCCGATAAACGGCTTTTCAAAGTCCTCGTCTTTTAACCCCGTCGCTCTTAGCAAGCTTCTGTGCGGCGCGCGCGTATAGCCTTTTTTGATAATGTCGCTTCTCATTTTATGTCCTTGGATTGAAATTTTCTCCATTTTAGCATAAAATTTTATCGCTGCAGGGCGTTTTAAATTTTAGCGCATTAAAATTTAAAGTGGGACTATTGAGCTTAATCAAACCGAATCACTCCTGTTTTTGATATAATTGCACATCGATTATCAAAATCTTGCCGTTTGGCAGGAATGAAAAGAGGAGAAGATGCAAAGAAGAAATTTCTTAAAATTTACGTCTGCGTTGGCGGCTAGCGGGCTTGCGAGCCCTCTTTTTGCGAAGGAAGCCTTCACCGTCTACGGCGCGCCCGCGATGCCTAGCCTCATCATCGGCGTTGCGTGCATGCAGGGGCAGATCGGCAAAAAATACGACGCCAGGCTTGAGCTTTGGCGCGATCCCGATCAGCTGCGCGCGGGCGTGGCAAGCGGCGAGTACAAGGTCATGATGAGCCCTAGCAACGTAGGGGTGAACCTCGCAAATCAGGGGCGCAAGATCGGTATGGTAAATATCCTCACCGAGGGGCTAAATTTCGTGATGAGCAAAGGCGAGAAGATAACGGAATTTGCGCAGCTGAAGGGCAAAAAGATCGTAATGCCTTTTAAAAACGATATGCTAGACATCATCGTGCGAGCCATAGCGAAAAAGCAGGGCATTGGCGGGCTAAACATCGACTACACCGCCAGCCCCGCAGAGAGCGCGCAGCTGTTTTTGGCCAAGGACTACGACGTCGCGATCACGGTGGAGCCGTTAGCAAGCGCCATGATCTTAAAGGGCAAAGTATCGGGTATCGCCGTGCAACGAGGAACAAATTTAAGCGATATGTGGGCGCAGGCGTTTTCGGTAAAGCCCATAATCCAGCAAGCAGGCATCATCGCAGATAACGATTTTTACGCCGCGAAAAAGGCGGATTTTGAAATTTTAAATGCCGATTTAGCGGACGCGCTTGCGTGGATCAAAGCGAACAAACAAAGCGCCGCGGCGATCGGGACGAATTTCTTTCCCGCGCCGCCGCCTGCGATATTTATGAGCATCGATACGTCTAATTTGTGCGTCAAAAAGCCTAGCGAGATCAAAGACGAGCTTTTGAAATTTTATGAAATTTTGATGGAATTTAACCCTAAGCTCCTCGGCGGCGCGATGCCTAAGGACGAGTTTTTTCTATGCTAAAAATCGATAAAATTCGCAAAGCTCAAAACCCCGCGTTTTACGTCATAGACTATCTATGGGGCGGCTTTGCGAGCCTAGGGGCGGTGTGCTTTTTCATAGCCGTCTGGCAGGTGGCGAGCGAGGCTTACGGGCCGCTCATTCTGCCAGAACCCGCGGCGGTTTTTTCTAAGGCGTGCGAAATTTTAAAAAATTTCGCCGCAAACGATCTAGCCTTGTCGCTTAAGCGAGCGCTTGCAGGCACCTTCCTCGCGCTTTTTGCGGGGATTTGCAGCGGGCTTGCG
>CAUSBF010000218.1:0-3115 GCA_963529595.1 uncultured Campylobacter sp. | reverse complement strand
CATAAAGACCAAATTTTGTCGCCTCGCGCTTAAAATTTTAATCACGGCGTCGGTGAAAATTTGCCAGCCGAAGCCGCTGTGCGAGTTCGCGCGGTTCGCGCCCACGCTAAGGCTCGCATTAAGCAGCAGCACGCCCTGCTTCGCCCAGTAGCTCAGATCGCCGCTAGCGGGCTCGCTGATACCTAGATCGCTCTTAATCTCTTTGTAGATATTTACGAGGCTGGGCGGAATTCGCACGCCGCGCGGCACCGAAAAGCTAAGCCCCATCGCCTGATGCGCGCCGTGGTAGGGATCCTGTCCCAAAATCACCGCGCGCACCCGCTCAAACGGGGTGAGATTAAAGGCATTAAAGATCAAATTTCCCGGCGGATAGACGATCTCGCGCGCCTTTGCGGCGAGCAGATTTTCTTTGATCTTTGCAAAATACTCGCTTAAAAATTCCTCCCTAAGCGCCTCTTTCCAGCCGCTCTCGATCCTCACGTCGTCTAAGTTTATCTGCATGCTAGCCCTTTAAGCTTTAAATGAATTAACGCTCTAATTTTACAATAAATTTTAAAAATAGTATCGCTCGTGCGCGCCGCTGCAATCAAAGGCGGATCGCCCGCGCTCTCTCGCCGCCAACCGATCCCGCCGATTTGTAGGCGCCGCTACACGATCACGATCAAAAGCGCCATAAATAGCAGCATAGCGATCGTCTTTTTATTATCGTTAAGCAAGCTCTGCGGATAAAAAGCAAACAAAATCGCGTAGGCAAAAAGCGCGATTGCGAACTCCCACGGGTTATTATCTCTGAATTTTAACCTATAAATGATCGCCGCTACGAAAGATATGTGCGAAAGCAGCGATAAAGCTTTATCTCGTCCCACCGGTCGTCCTTACGTAAAATTCCTAACCGAGCAAGCCTTCAGTCTTGACGCCGCAGTATTTCGGCTCCGAGCCAAACGCCCTCTCCTACGGATTTTTTGATTATACAAAATTTTGCCTTCATCGCTCGTAAGCTCACGCGCTTTTGCGTTTTAAATTTTACAAAACGTTTGCAAGCCTGCGCAGAGTATAAAATTTAAGCGATCGAAATTTTAATCGCGTAGCACAAAAAGCTAGAATTTGCCGCTATGACGCAATTCAGATCATCGCGCGCCGGATCCGGTATGCAAAAGCCCAAATTGCTGCTATAATAACGCTTTAGACAGGCCCGCAAACGAAGCCTGCAGGAGAGATAAATGTTGAGTTCAAAGCTAGCATCCGCGGCAAATGCGTTGCGGCGCTTTTGTCGCAATCTCTGCCGCGCCCGCAAAGACCCCGTCGCATTCGCAAAAAGACGCGGCGTGGATAAAATTTTACCGCATATTTTAAAAATATCTATCATGATCGCGCTGATATATTTATCGTATCCGCGATCGCAGGACGGCATCTACGACATGACGGACATCCGTGCTTTCATCGTCTCGGTCGCGTTTTGTATATGCTTGATACTAGATATTTAGCTTCGTTTAAGTTTAACCCGCGCAGCGGTCGCCTGTCTTACGCTCGCTCGGTAAAACGGCGCCTGCTCGCGATCCGATCAAACTTCCGCTTCATGACCCGATTAAGCAGGGAGCGTAAGCGAACGCAAAATTTGCGGTCGCACACATTTTGATGCCCGCCATAAACGCCGCTCGTTATGATTGATGCGCGCTTATTAAACAATCCGCGCGATCCTTTGCGCGAACACGCACAGAGATACGACGCGAAACCCTCGCTCGTCGCGCCTAGTACGAAAAATAAAATTTCCGCCGCTTGCAAAAAGCTCCGCAGCGACCGCCGTTGTCGCGCACTACGGCTCGCGCGTTAAAATTTCAAACTCGGTCTTATCGTTTTCGTCTCCCCTTTAAAATTTAATCAAATATGCCCGCTGCCCGCACCGTAATACGGATAATCCATCGCCGCAGCGGCGGCCTCTCGCGCAGAGGCGCCTGCGAATTTTTCGATCACGCAAAGTCCAAGTTCTATGGAGCTGCTCACGCCGCCAGCGGTGATGATCTCGCCTCCTTCTGGCAGGCTATCGCGCACGAGCCGCTCATGCACCACGTCCGCGCAGTAAGGCGCCAGCAGATCGTAGCAAAACGGGTGCGTGGTCGCGCGCCTACCTCGCAAAAACCCCGCCGCGCCCAGAAGCAGCGAACCGGTGCAAACGCTAAACTTATACTTCGCATCGCGCGCGGTCGCGAGCCACGAGATGAAGCCCGCATCGTCCCTCAGGCGGCGCGTCGCCATACCGCCGGGCACAAAAATCGCATCAAAGCCGCCTAGATCCGTCGTGATCTCGCCCGCATCGATCGTAAGGCCGCCGCTATCCGAAACCTGCCGCTCGCGCGAGCAAAGCCTCATCTCAAGCTGCGGGCGGACGGCTTTGAGCCTTAACATACAATCGTAAAATCCCACAAAATCGAGGTGCGTCTGTCCGTTAAACATCACAAGCGCTAGATTTTTCATAATCCGTCCTTTAAAATTTATCGCTCGCCTACGAGCTTTCGGGTTCCCGTCGCTGCAATTCTCGGCGCCGCAAGTCGTAAAAATGCGCGGCGGCTAAAATTTATACCGCAGGCTACCAAAAAAACCCGCTCAAATAAATTTTAAATTTTACCCGCATTAAAAACTCGCAAAAGTTTTACCGCCCGCGAATAAAATTTCAGAAACGGTTAAAATTTTGCGCGTTTTTTATTCCGCTTTATTCAGATTAGAAAAAGCTCGCAAGCCCGCATAGTGCAGCCTTTTTGAAACATTCTCAAATTCTAAATTCCAAATCCCCTCGTCGTATTTCCATTCAAACGGCGTTTTGTAATTCGTCCAAATTTCATACGCGCGTTCGTTTAGCCGCTCAATCAACGCAGAAATCCCTAAATCGCCGCCCGCTATCTCCATCATCAAATGCCAGTTATCCAAATCGGCGGGATCGTCGGTGTGGATGGATTTTTCGCGCGGCAGATAATACACAAAATCGCCCGTATCAAAGGAAAATAAAGTATGGCATAGCGCAATGCCGTAAATTTTTTGAGCAAATACGGTCGGAAGCTGCTCGTCCGAATAGCCAAAAGTTGAAACATATAAAAAGCTGCGTAAAATGCCCGCTAAATTT
>CAUSBF010000217.1:0-3126 GCA_963529595.1 uncultured Campylobacter sp. | reverse complement strand
AAAAGATAAAAGCATAGCTGCGCAGTATTATAAAAAAGCTTGCGATATAAGTAAAGACCATCTTATTTTCCGAGAGTCGGAAATATATGAAAAATCCTGCGATATGTATGAGCTACTAAAATAGCACGCCGGGTTGCAGCCGATACAATACGCATCGGCTGCGGCTTAAAATTCGGCTGCATATAAACGCGTTTAAATTTAAAACGCAAGCAAATTTAAAGCGACGATAGAATCTTAAATTAATCGGGCGATCTTATAACAGAATTTAGCGTAAATTTACACGGATCCTGCACAGATTTTGACGCGAGCAAAGCGCTAAAATAAAGAGGCAGATTTGTCATAAGCAAATGCGTGCCAAAAGCATAGATTGGCACGCAGCAGAATTTTAAGTTAGAATTTATGAAATCTTATGCGCTTGCGCCTTCGCATGGATTGGGCGAAAGTGGAATTGCAAGATTGGAATTTACGCAGTCGCGCGTATAAAACTTCGCGCGAATTTTTTGATGTGGAATTTAGAATTTTAAAATTCCTAGAGCTTCGAATTTGGCGCTGAGCCTTGAAATACCGTAGCGATAGAATTTTAAAATTTGCCGCCGCATCGCTTTAAAAATCTTGCTTGAAAATTTTAATTATGCAGCGTAAAATTTTTCATTTCTGCCGGGGTGCTGCGTTTTTCTATAAAAATTTTGCTCTTTTGCTCTAGTGCTGTGTTTTCGTCGTAGAATTTCGCGACTTTTTTGCCGCGGCATTCTTAACGCGCGATCCTCATTATTTTGCTTGTTAAAATTTAAGTGATAAATCCCACGATGTAAACGCAGGGCATAAAGGCTCTTATCGCTAGGCGCCACTTTGAAGCGAAATGAGATAAATTCTACGTGACGCAAAAGGCGTCCGATTAGGCTTTGCGGCGCCCTTGCATACTGCGCAAAAGCGCGATCTCCTCCGCCCAGAGGCTATCGTCGATCGTTTCTAAAATCAGCGGGATCTCGTCGATGTTCGGGTCGTTCATGATGTTTTCAAATGCCGCGAGCCCCAAAAGGCCGCGCCCGAGACTCTCGTGTCGATCTTTGCGCACGCCAAGCTCGTTTTTCGTGTCGTTTAGGTGCATGCCGCTTAAAAATTTATAGCCGATCGCGCGGTCAAACTCGCTCATCGTGCGCTCGTAGGCCTGCCGGCTGCGGAGGTCGTATCCTGCGGCGAACGCGTGACAGGTGTCGATGCAGACGCCGATGCGATCTTTATTTGAAATTTTGTCGATCACATAAGCGAGCTGAGCGAAATCATAGCCGAGATTGGAGCCCTGGCCGGCGGTGTTTTCGAGCACGAGCTTGACGCCTGCGGTGTTTGCGATGGCGAAATTTAGCGACTCTGCGATATTATCCAGGCACTCTTGAGCTGAAATTTCATTTAGATGCGAGCCCGGATGAAAGTTCAAAAGCCTAAGCCCGAGCGCCTCGCAGCGGCGGATCTCGTCCACGAAGGCGTTTAGGGACTTCTCGCGCTCCGCCTCGCGCGGATGGCCCAAATTTATGAGGTAGCTGTCGTGCACCAAGACATGCTCCGCGCGGATGTTGCTTTGTCTCAGCGCGTCCTTAAACGCGGCGATCTCCTCCGCGCTAAGCGGCGGTGCGTCCCATCTGCGCTGATTTTTGACGAACATCGCAAACGCGTCCGCCCCGATCTTTGCGGCGTTTAACGGCGCGTTAGAAACCCCGCCGCTAGCACTCACGTGCGCTCCGATCCGCTTCATTTTACCTCCTAAATTTTATTTTACGTTGCGCGCGGCAAATTTTATTAACTCTGGCCGCGCGCGAATTTTATAATTTTAAATGCGCGCTTTTTCTTTCGCGAATACACGCTGCTTGGTAAATTTCGCCGCGAAGAGCCGGCGCAGAGTATTGATAAAACCCGGCTGTTTGCAAAGCTTGGGCAGCTACTTCGCCGAGTAATGGAATTTTGACCGCTCGCGCCGTATTTTAGCGGCTGCTAGAGCGCATTATTCCCGCGCGCTTACAGACATCTCACCGCGCGTTTTATTCGTTCGCGATTTGCTCGCGCCGCCCTGCGGAGTAGTATTTCACGTGCTACGAATACTCGCCGCGCGAAATTTTACTGCAGCTCGCGGATTCTGATCTTTACGCCGCGTTTTACGTCGGCGAAGCTTATGGATCTTCCGCCGCCGTCCTTGTCGCGGCAAACCTTATAATCGATAGAGCCAGCTTGCAGGCTTTGCGCGAGGCAACGGCGCTCGCCCGTGTCGCTGCCGCCAAAGATTGGCTTGCCGTCTAGGATTTGGCCGAGAAGCCCGCGGTAGTGCTCGGCACCGAAGAATTTTTTATTGAAAACAAGCTCGTCGTCGCAGGCACCGTTCATACAAATTTTATCGTCTTTTAAGACCAGGCTCAGCACGCTGATGCCGCTTGCGTAAATTTGAACCTCGGTTTGATTTTTAAATTTACGCATAAAGCCCGCGTCGCTGGTGCGAGTAAGCGGCGAAATGACGGTGAAATTTACGGCTTGCGTAGAAGCGGGCTTGAGTGCAGTGGTAGCGCAACCTGCGAGCAGAAGCGAAAGTGCAAGCGGCGCCAGAAAAGAGCATTTCATAAATAATCCTTAATTTAAGTTGGGTTTAAGTGCGTCTTGAGTAGAATACCGCCTTTAATCTTAATACCAGATTAAGTGGCCCCTTCGTCTAACGGTTAGGACATCGCCCTTTCACGGCGGTAAAACGAGTTCGAATCTCGTAGGGGTCGCCACTTCTAGTTTTAAAATTTTTTGACGCAAATCTTAGTTTTTGTAAAATTCTGAAATTTTATCTAACTGCTAAATTTTAAAATTATGCGCTTTCGCTGCTTCCTGCGCTACAAAATTCCAAGACTGCAATAAATTCTACCTGATAATTTTAAAATTTATCCCCGCCGAATTTACGTAATAAATTTTATGCGGACATATGGAACTTAATGAAATAAAACTCGCAAATTTAGCTCTTTCTAAAAAAAATTCGCTAAATTTATTGAATGCAAAATTTTAAAGAATATGTAAATGAAATTCTAAAAAATCATCCTGGCGAGCGCGTCACGAGCTTTAGTTTCGAGGGCGAGAAATACTGGCTCAAGCAGCCGGAGC
>CAUSBF010000216.1:0-3130 GCA_963529595.1 uncultured Campylobacter sp. | reverse complement strand
AAAATTTCAAGCGCTTAGCAGACGCGGGAGCCGTGCGAACGAAGGGATTTTTAAGCGAAATTTCGCAAAACTGCGGCGCTATTTTAATAGGCGGATCGATAAGCTCCGAGCGAGATAAAATTTATAATTCCGCTTTCGTTTATCAAAACGGAGCCGAAATTTTACGCTACGACAAGATCCACGCCTTCTCGCTCGCTCGCGAAAATGAGATCGGAAGTGGCGGCGATAGGTTAGGAATTTGCGAGATAAAATTTCAAAATCGCGCGGTCAAAATCGGCGTCGTGGTCTGCTACGATCTGCGCTTTTGTGAAATTTTTCGCGCTTTAGCGCTTCGCGGCGCACAGATTGTTTTTGTGAACGCGCAGTTTGCGCAAAGCCGCATAGAGCATTTTATCACGCTTGCGAAAGCCCGCGCGATCGAGAATCAAATTTTTATCTGCGCGGTAAACGGCTGCGGCGATACGGGGCAGGGCGAGAGTTTCGGCGGAAATTCCATGCTGATAAATCCCGGCGGCGAGATCGTCGCGCGCCTAGGCAAAAAAGAGGCCGTGAAGATCGCTCGGGCGAATTTAGATGAAATTTTAAAATTTCGCGCTAAAATGAATTTTTTAAAAGATATGAAACCTAAAATTTATAAGGAGTTTTGATGAAAACTTTGGTATTTGTGATCGATATGCTAAACGGCTTCGTAAAATTCGGCGCGATGGCCGATCCTAGCATAGCAAAGATCGCTCCTGCGGTGATTAGGCAGATAGAGGCGGCTAAAAATGTGCATTTCATCTGCGACGCTCACACCGAGCGGGATTTGGAGATGAAGCGCTATCCGGCTCACTGCCTAGTTGGCTCGCCAGAAGCGGAGGTGATTGAGGAGCTCGCACACTTCGTATGCGAGCAAAACGTTACTTTTAAGCGTAGCACGAATGGCTTTCATAATTTGGATAAGAAAATTCTGGGCGGCTTCGATCGTTTCGTGATTACGGGCTGTTGCACCGACATCTGCGTGATGCAGTTTGCGCTTAGCTTGCGCACCTATCTCAACGAAATTGGTGCCGATAAAGACGTCGTCGTTCCGCGAGGTGCGGTAGCTACCTACGACGCACCGAATCATGAGCGCGGCTACTACGACGAATGCGCGCTAAGCTTAATGCAAAATGCGGGTATTTTGGTGATTTAAGCTGTACTTAGATTAAACAGAATTTCAAGCTAAATTTTCTAGCTTATAAATTTTTAAAATTTAGAGCCGCTCTTAAAATTTTGAAATTTTTTGAGCGGTAGAATTTTGAAATTTTGTATTGCTCGTAAAATTTTAAAATTTTAATCTTTTTATGGAATTTAGCTTTGTTTTACCGCGACTGCTTTTGCGACGAAAAATCCCACTACTCCGGAAATTATCGAGCCTAAAAATACCGCGAGCTTGTCTGTGTAATGATACATATCGCTGCCGCCGTATGCGAGGCCATCGACGAAAAGCGCCATCGTAAAGCCAATACCACAGATAATTGCTACTGCGTAAAGCTGCGGCCAGCCTGCATTTTCTGGCATGTAGGCGATTTTGGCTTTGATTAAGATCCAGCTAAAGGCAAAAATTCCGATCTGTTTACCGAAAAATAGTCCGAGCATAATGCCCATCGGTACCGGGCCGAAAAGGAAGCTAGGACTGATGCCTGCTAGCGAAACGCCTGCGTTTGTAAAGGCAAAGATCGGCAAGATGAAAAAATTTACGGGGTAGGCTAAGCCATGTTCCATATCCTTTAGCATAGAGCCCGAGCGGGTCTTAAGCGGGATACAAAAACCCGCAAGCACTCCCGCGATAGTCGCGTGGATACCGGAGTTTAGTACCATCACCCACAGCACCACGGCCACGATGATAAACGGAAGCTTTTTATCGACACCAAGTCTGCTCATCGCTAACATTATTGCGACACAGGCAGCTGCGCCGCCTAGATAGATTGCGTTTATGGTTGAGGAATAAAACAAAGCGATGATTAAAATTGCACACAGATCGTCCATTATCGCAAGCGTCAAAACGAAAATTTTAAGGCTCGCGGGGATTTTTTTGCCTAAAAGTGCCATCACGCCCACGGCAAAGGCTATGTCGGTCGCCGTTGGGATCGCCCAGCCCTTCATCGCAATGGCATCGCCCCAGTTGATGATCGAAAATATAATCGCAGGCATCATTACTCCGCCCAGAGCTGCGAAGCTAGGAAGTAAAATTTGAGAGAAATGGCGCAACTGCCCTTCGATCTTTTCGCGCTTGAGCTCAAGTCCGATGGCAAAGAAAAATATCGCCATAAGCACGTCGTTTACTAAAAAATGCATCGATTCGTCAAGTTTCGCAGAACCCACGCCTATGGTAAAACTTAGATGCAAAAACGCTTCGTAATATTTGGATAAAAAGTCCACATTTTGAGCTACAATCGCAAAAACGGCCGATAGAAGTAATATAACGCCGGCGCTACTTTCGCTTGATAAAATTTTCTTAATGATATGTTGCACATGCTTCCTTTAAAATTTTGCTCTAATTTTATGCAAATTTTAATTAAATTTTTATCAAAACGGGCTAGTTACTCGGTAAATTCGGCATTATTAGCATTGCATAAAGTATTATAAACATTATGATCGTAGGGCCTTCGTTGATCGCACGGAAGTATTTTCCGCTCCTGTGACACTCGTTTTTTTCAAATTTATACATATAATAATACAGCCACAAATGATAACAGATTAGCAAAACTCCGGCTAGCAGCTTTAGATGAAAATATCCCATCTTCATAAGCCCAGGATTTAAAACGATCAGCATCACGCCGCTAAAAACCGTCACTGCCATCGCTATCCAGCCGATCGCGTGATACAGCATCCGCTCCATCTTTTTAACGACCTTTACGAAATCCGGCTTGTCTAAATTTTCAGCGTGATATACATACAGACGCGGCATGTAAAACAGCATCGCCATCCATGAAATAAAGCCCGCAAAATGGATAAATTTAAACCAAAAATAACTCATTTTTTCTCCTTAATCTCTCATTAAAATTTCTTTTCGCGCTTCGAATTCCTCTTTGGAAATCGCGCCTTTTTGATACAGCTCATAAAGTTCATCGACCTTTTTCAGACGCTGTTCGTAGTCTTCCTCCTC
>CAUSBF010000215.1:0-3143 GCA_963529595.1 uncultured Campylobacter sp. | reverse complement strand
ACCTCTACTCGCTAGCTGCGGCGCTTTTGCTGTGCGGCTGCGGAGATGATGGCGATTCAGGCTCTGCCGCGGCAAGCTCCGCGGGGCAAAATTCCGTTTCGCAAGGCTCTGCAAGGCAAGGCTCTGCGAGTTCAAATTCCGTATCGCAGAAAGCGGATCAAAATTCCACCGCCAAGCCTCGCATCAGCGTTAAAAGCGGCGAGGCACCCAAGAAGGACGATAAGTTCGTAAGCTACGATTTTTACGGCGAGCGAAAGGTAAATTTTAACCTAAACGGCGACGTGAACGAAACGACCAAAAATATCGTGGCATATTCGAGCATCAAAAACCAATCCCAAAAGCTAAATTTCGATCTGATGAAAAAACGGCTCGGACATGATTTTATCCTGCGCTGTTCGGCGTGCCACGACGACTACGCTAACGGCATCATAGGCCCGTCGCTTCTGGATAAAACCGACGCGCAGATCGTGGATATGATTAAAAAGTATAAATTCAAAGAAAAGCCTAATCCTCTTATGGTGCAGCTCGTAAACGGCATGAGCGAGCAGCAGATAGAGACGATGGCGAAAGAAATTTACGAGTTCAACAAACAATTTAAGGAGCAGAAATGAAACCGGGCAAAATTTTAGCTTTGATTTTGGGTGTAGCACTGATCGCGCTGATGATCTTTATGGCTAGTTCGGACGATTCTAGCGCGCCGCAGCAAGAAGTCAAGCCGCAGGTGCAAGCAAAGCCTGCGCCGCAGAGCAAAAGCGTCGATCTCATCGACGATAAGGATGTAAAAAATATTAAAATTTTGCAGCAGAGCGTCAAAGAGCGCGATTTTAAGGTTAGTAGCTCCTATCTGGTAAGCTGCGCGCCTTGCCACGGCGACGACGGACGCGGCAAGATCGCTCCACCGATCGGCGGCAAGAGCAAGGATCAAATTTTAGCAAGCCTCAAAGATTATAAAGCGGGCAAGATCAAAAATAGCCTGATGAGCGGACTTTTAACCAACGTAAGCGACGAGAGCCTAGATAAGCTCGCGGATGAAATTTCAAAATTTAAAGAGTAAGTCTTGGATAAATATAATTCGCGATGCACGATCAAAAATACGAGCTTTTTCTCGACCTTCGCGCTTAAAAGCAAAAGCGGCAAATGGCGCCCCAGCATTCGGGCTCTGCGCTACGCCACGGTATTTTTAGTGCATCTACTTTTCGTGCTTTCCTTTCGCGCGGATATTCAAATTTTAGAGGGCGACATCAGCGGCTCGCGAATACTTGGCTTTCATCTAGCAGATCCTTTCGCGACTCTTGAGGTGATCGCCGCGCACAAGGATCTGCCTATAAATTTGCTCATCGGCTCGGGCACGATCTTGCTGTTTTACTTCATCGCGGGCGGCAAGGCTTTTTGCTCGTGGATCTGCCCTTACGGAGCGCTTAGCGAGATCGGTGAAAAGCTGCATAATACGCTAATTGCCAAGCACGTCATCAAGGAGCGCGCCCTACCTCGCGGTATGCGATATGCGATCTGGGCGGCGTTTTTGGTGCTAAGCGCGATTACTGATCTGCTCGTTTTTGAAATTTTTAACGTAGTTGGAATTTTATCGCGCTTCATCATCTATGGCTTTTCGCTGGCTGGGCTTTGGATCGTTTTTGTGTTTTTGCTAGAAGTATTTTTTAGCAGGCGAGCGTGGTGCACTCATCTATGCCCGCTAGGAAGCACCTATTCGCTTGCGGCGAAAGCAAGCCTAAGCAAGATTACTTGGGATAAGAGCAGGTGCGATCACTGCGGCGTTTGCCAAGACGTCTGCTTCGTTTCGCACGTGTTAGACATCACCAAAAAAAAGGCATCCGAAAACCTAGGCGATAAGAGCAAATTTATGCTAAAAGGGATCGACTGCACGCTGTGCGGACGCTGTATCGACGTGTGTCACCAAGACGCACTGAGTATCGGCAATAAGCTAAAAGATATGATCTAAGGAAATCTATGATAGAGATTAAAAACGTAAGCAAGAAATTCGCAGATCAATTCGTTTTAAAAGATATCAATCTAAATATCGCGGACGGCGAGCAAGTGCTTTTCGTCGGGCAAAACGGCGCGGGCAAAAGCTCGCTGATGCGGACGATTTTGGGCGAATACATACCCACAAGCGGCAGCGTTACTATCGACGGATTTGATTCGTTTAAGCAGCGCAGCCGCGCGCTACGTGGTATCAGCTTCGTACCGCAAACCCCGCCACCGCTTAAGCTAAGCCTAAATGAGCTCATCTATTTCGCCGAGCGTACGGCGGACGCAAGCAGAGCGGATATAGTAAAATTTTGCGGTGAAATGGAGCTTGATCTGAGTTCAAATTTAAATAAACCCTTTCATAAGCTATCCGGCGGTATGAAGCAGAAATTTTTAATTGCGCTAGCATTCGGCAGAGCTAGCAAGGCGATGATTTTCGACGAGCCGACCGCCAATCTCGATCCGAGCGCGCGCGAGCATTTTAAGACGCTTTTACGTAAGTATGCAAAAGACAAAAGCTTGATCTTTATCTCGCATAGGCTCGACGAGGTTGAAGGGCTGGTAAAAAGAATGATTTGTATGGATCTAGGGAGGATCGTAGATGATAAAAATGTTTAAATTTTTACTTTGCGCACTTGCGGCGCTTACGTTTTTAGGCTGCGGCGACGAGAAAGACTACGGTAACGTCCATTACGACAGAGACGTATGCGAGCACTGCCAGATGGCGATTAGCGACAACCGCTTCAGCGTCGATGTGCGCGTGGACGGCAAAAACCACTACTTTGACGACATCGGCTGCTTGGTGGATTTCATGGTTACCAACGACAAGTTAAATTGGCTGAAGGACGCCAAAATTTACATCAATGACGCTAGCGGCAACGGCGAGTTTATCGACGCACGCACGGCGCACTTTTATCGCGGTTTTAAAACCCCTATGTCGTTCGGCTGGGGCGCGTTTAAAAACAAGCAAGAGGGCAAGCAAGACTTCAGCTTCGATCAAGTAGTCGCGGCGCTTAAAGCAGGCGGCGGCTCGCACGGCATGGGAATGGGAGATATGGGTCGCGATGCGCACGGCGATATGGACGGCATGAAAGACTCTCACTCCGCGGAGCACGGAATGAGCGAGCCGAAACACGATATGAACGGTATGGGAC
>CAUSBF010000214.1:0-3187 GCA_963529595.1 uncultured Campylobacter sp. | reverse complement strand
TATTTGGCCTCCGCATCCGCTTTAAGCGCGTCTTTAAACGCCGAAATTTGCGAGTTTGAAAGCTCAAGCGTAGAAAAATCGGTCTTTAAATTTCCGTTTGCTTTAACGTCGCCTGAAATTTTACGCCCGATAAGGCTTTCGAGCTTCGCTAGATCGGGCAAATTCAGATTGAAATCGGAGTTTAAAGTTTTGCTTTTCAGATCAAATTCCGACTTTTCGGCGCTGATCTTGCCCAGCGTCGAATCGATCTTACTTGCTGCTCGCAGGACGTCGTTTTGCGCCGTGATGTCCGAGTTTAGCGTGATCTGCACGCCCTTTGGGATGGAGATATTCATATCTTTAAATGCAGATTCGTTTAGGATCAAATTTGAGCTCTTGATGCTCGCGTTGCCCTCTGCGCCGCCGCTGCTAGCCTTGATGTCCGAGAGCACGTCGATATTTCCTTTGGCGTAGATCGGCAGAGAGGCCACGGCAAGGGCTTTTTCGACGTTTAGGCCCTTAGCGTCGATTTGCAGATCAAGCGGACTAAGGTCTTTTAAATTTGCTAAAAATTTTACGTTGCTATCAAAAATCCGCCCGCTGCCGTTGATGCCGAATTTGCCAAGATCGCCTAAAATTTGCCCCTTAAGGCTTAGCTCTTCGCTTATTTTTATTCCGAGCTTGGCTAGATCGTGCGCGTTTGCGTCGTAACTAAGATCGAAAGAGCGCGCAAAAAGCGAGTATTTGCCCTTTACGTTTACGTTCGCAGCGTCATTTACGTTGGCGCTGATGTCCAGATCGCCGAAATTTAGATCGAATTTCTCAAGTTTCACGTCAAGTCCGCTTTTTTCTTTGATCAAATTTTCTACGTAAGGCTTGGTGAGATTGTTGCCAAAATCGCTGAAAAATAGGCAGCCTGCGCCTACTATAAGCAGGATTAAAATTCCTGCGATTATGCCGAAAATTTTCATTTCGTCCCCTTAAAAATTTAAAATTTGAGAGTATTATAGCCCTTAAAATTTAACGTTTGAAATCTCAATACTTGAGTTTAAATCACTAAAGTTTTATAAAAATTTTTCATAAACTATTGACAAGATTTTAAATTTTGCATATAATCTTAGCACTCAAACACATTGAGTGCCAATTTTAGAAATCACAAATCAAAGAAAGGACTGAAATGAAATTTCAACCACTTGGCAAGCGCGTTCTAATCGAGCGCGAGGAGGAAACAAAAAAGACCGCTTCGGGCATCATCATCCCCGACAATGCTTCAAAAGAGAAGCCTTCGACCGGCAAAATCGTAGCCGTCGGCAGCGAATGTGAAGGCGTCAAAAATGGAGATACCGTAGCATTTGCAAAATACGCAGGTAGCGAGATTAGCTTAGATGATAAGAAATATCTTATCTTAAATTTAGAAGATGTTTTAGGCATAATTAAATAAAAAGGATTGAAAATGGCAAAAGAGATTATTTTTTCAGATGACGCAAGAAACAAGCTTTACGCGGGCGTTAGGAAGCTAAACGACGCTGTAAAAGTTACGATGGGACCTCGCGGTCGCAATGTCTTAATCCAAAAAAGCTTCGGCGCTCCGGCGATCACAAAAGACGGCGTAACCGTCGCTAAAGAGATTGAGCTGAAAGATACACTAGAAAATATGGGCGCTTCTTTGGTGCGCGAAGTAGCGAGTAAAACCAACGATCAGGCAGGCGACGGCACTACTACAGCAACCGTGCTAGCTCACGCGATTTTTAAAGAGGGCCTACGCAACGTAACTGCGGGCGCAAATCCGATCGAGGTTAAACGCGGTATGGATAAATTTAGCGCTGCGGTTATCGAGGAGCTAAAAAAATCCTCTAAAAAAGTAAGTGGCAAAAAAGAGATCGCTCAGGTCGCTACGATCTCTGCCAATAACGACAGCGCGGTGGGCGATCTGATCGCAGACGCTATGGAAAGAGTCGGTAAAGATGGCGTTATCACTGTCGAAGAGGCGAAATCTATCAACGATGAGTTAAACGTAGTCGAGGGAATGCAGTTTGACCGCGGCTATCTAAGCCCATATTTCATTACAAATGCCGAGAAAATGCTAGTTGAGCTAAGCTCGCCGCTAGTGCTTCTATTTGACAAAAAAATTACAAATTTAAAAGACCTATTACCGGTTTTGGAGCAGGTTCAAAAAAGCGGCAAACCGCTTCTAATCATCGCCGAGGATATCGAGGGCGAGGCACTTGCGACTTTAGTCGTAAATAAACTTCGCGGCGTGCTAAACATCTCCGCGGTCAAAGCTCCGGGATTTGGCGATCGCAGAAAGGCGATGCTTGAAGATATCGCGATTTTAACAGGCGGAACCGTCATCAGTGAGGAGCTTGGCAGAACGCTAGAAAGCGCCTCCATGGCTGATCTTGGACAAGCCGAGCGCATCGTGATCGACAAAGATAACACCACTATCGTAGGCGGCGCAGGCAAGAAAAAAGATATCGACGCGCGCGTTTTGCAGATCAAGGCTCAAATCGCCGAGACTACGAGCGATTACGACAAAGAGAAGCTTCAAGAGCGTATGGCTAAGCTTAGTGGCGGCGTTGCGGTCATCAAGGTGGGCGCTGCGACCGAAACCGAGATGAAAGAGAAAAAAGATCGCGTGGACGACGCTCTAAACGCAACCAAAGCAGCCGTAGACGAGGGTATCGTAATCGGCGGCGGCGCTGCGCTAATCAGAGCTGGACTTAGCGTAAAGCTAACTCTAAGCGGCGACGAGCTTATCGGTGCGGACATCGTTAAGCGCGCGCTTTTCGCTCCACTTCGCCAGATCGCAGAGAATGCGGGATTTGACGCGGGTGTCGTAGCAAATAAGGTCGAGCAGGGCTCAGACAAAAAATTTGGCTTCAACGCCGCAAACGGCGAGTACGTCAATATGTTTGAGGCAGGTATCATCGATCCTGTGAAGGTTGAGCGTATCGCGCTTCAAAACGCGGTCTCCGTCGCAAGCCTGCTTCTAACGACCGAAGCGACCGTCAGCGAGATTAAAGAGGAGAAACCTGCAATGCCTCCAATGCCTGATATGGGCGGAATGGGTGGCATGGGCGGAATGATGTAGCCCTCATAGGAGCGTCATTCGGCGCTCCTATGCCATTGAAACGGCGCTGCGAGATTTTTACAGCGCCGCGAAATGCTTTATGCGCGGCGATTTATTATGAATTAGCGATTAAGCGGT
>CAUSBF010000213.1:0-3188 GCA_963529595.1 uncultured Campylobacter sp. | reverse complement strand
CTTTTGCAGAGGTCTTGCAAGCTTTTATGCTATCAAATTTAGTTTGTTTGCTTTATAATTTAAAATTTTGTTTTGCATGGGCTTTGAAGCTTTTAACGAGTTAAATTTAGCCCCATAGGCTTTGCGGCTTAAAATTTTTAATGCGCTCTGCATGAAATTTTAAAATTTTATCGCCGTGGAATTTTAAAAATTTATCACCAAATTTTTGGCTCGCGGAATTTCATTTCTAAATTTTATTGCTGGTTGGAATTTAATCGCAGGTTGGAGCTTTAACGAGAGTCGGCGCTATGACTGCACTTTGCGCTTGAAACACTTGAAATTTAATCGTGGCTTGGCGCGAGCGATTTAAATTTACGCGGCTCTAAATACGGGGTGGCTTTGGGCACAGTCTTGGGGCGACCAAAATATAGAGAATTAAAAATTTACCTCGCGCGAAAACATAAACCGCGTAAGCTCGCCGCCCAAATACGAGCAATTGAAAATTTTTGCGGCGTCGCGCCGCGATAAAATTCCGCTTTGCAGAGACTTGCGAACTTCTTGGCGGCTAAATTTATCCTTGCAGACTTGCGGCTTAAAATTTAAATACGCTCTGCATAGAATTTTAAAATTTGCGCTGCCGTGAAATTTTAAAAATTTAGCGCTAAATTTACAGCCCGCGGAATTTCATTTGTGAATTTCGCCGTGTAAATTTTGATCGCTCGCTGCTGTGGGCACGCCGCTTATCTGTGCGCTTAAACTAGCGGCAGACTGAGCGGTAAATGCAGCTACGCAAGCTCGCCTCCGTTTTTTCGTACAAGCAAAAGAGAACGCCGCGCTATCTGCGGTATTATATTCGACGTAGATACGGCGCAAAAGCTCTTGCTTGAGATGGGTGCGACGAACACACCCGCCGCAGCGATATATGTTTGGTCGGCTCACAAAAATCCTTGATAATACGTGCGTCGGACGAAAGCGGCTTTGCACCTGCTTTAAATTTTAGAACTTGATTTCGCATAAAATTTTAAACCGAAAATCTATCTTTGTATTTCTAAATTTTAGGTTGAAATTCTACCTTTTGAATTGTGCCGTCGCGTATCGTGACGCTATAAAATTCCGTGCCTCAAATTTAAATCAAAATTCTGCGGTGCGGTGAAATTTCAAAATTCTGCCGCGCAAAATTTACGCAAGGTTTTTGCTTGCGCGATCGCGCGATAAAATTCCTAGGACGCGCAACCCGGGCGAGATTTTAAAATTTAAAAATCCCGCACTCAAGAAAAAAGCGATAAAATTTTAGGCTCGTTTTTTGGATTTTTTTAGCACCAGTGCGACTACGGCGATTGCGACGTTTACATCGTGCGTGATGCTAAGGCTTGCGGATTTGATATGAAATTTTTTACGGATTTTTTTACGGATTTTTAGATGCGGCGCGCCCAGGGCGTCTTTGTAAATTTTAGCGTCTTTAAAGCCGAACTCCGCGCCGATGCCGGTGCCTAGCGCCTTGCTAAGCGCCTCTTTGGCGGCATAGATGCCCGCGATACTTTCGTCGCGCAGCGCGGAGGAGCGTTCGGATTTTTTCAAAATGCGCTTTAGAAATTTCGCGCCGTATTTTGCGCGCAGCGCCGCGATCCTGCGCACCGCGGTTATGTCCGTGCCGATCTTTATCACGGTCTGGCGCCCCGCGGTTTAAATTTAATCACGATTGCAGGCTCTCTTTAATCTCAATATCGATGATCTTATCGCCCTGCCTGATCGCGTCCAAAACCGCTAGGCTAGGTTGATCCACGATACAGCCGAACACTGTGTGCACGCCGTCTAGGTGCGGCTGCGCGCTGTGGCAGACGAAAAACTGGCTCCCGCCCGTATCGCGTCCTGCGTGCGCCATCGATAGCGCGCCGCGCACGTGCTTGTGCTTTTGGCGGTCGCATTCGCACTTTATGCGCCAGCCGGGACCTCCCGTGCCGGTGCCGCGCGGGCAGCCGCCTTGGATCACGAAATTTGGAATTACGCGATGAAAATTTAGCCCCTTGTAAAACCCGCTGCGCGCGAGGCTAGCGAAATTCGTAACTGCCTGCGGCGCTTCGCCACCGAAAAGCTCCAACTTCATATCGCCCTTTTCGGTTTTTATCACGGCGTATTTATCGCGCGCCAAAGCCTCTGCGTCAATGTCGTAAATTTTTAAGCTTTCCATTTTTTCTCCTATGCGATGTTGGTGTAAACTGCCTGCACGTCGTCGTCATCCTCTAGCCGCTCGAGTAGCGCGTCGATGTCGCCGAGCTGCTCCTCGCTAAATTCGTGCTTTTCATTAGCGACGAATTTTAAGCTTGCGCTGATGATCTCAAGCCCTATCTTTTCGATACCTTCGTTTAGCGTGCCGAAGCTTTCGTATTCGCCGTAGATTAGAAGCGTCTTTTCGAGCTCGCCCTTATCGTTTTCAAACTCGTTGATCTCAAGCTCGCTAAGACCGGAGTCGATGAGCTCAAGCTCCAGCTCCTCGATGTCGCGGCTCGGCAGCTTAGTCTCAAAAACGGCCTTGTGCGAAAACATAAATTTCAAACTGCCGCTCGGCAAAAACTCGCCCTTAGCTTTGTTTAAAATCGACTTTACGTTCGCGACGGTGCGGGTCGGGTTGTCGGTGGCGCATTCGATTATTAAAAGCGCGCCGTGGGGGGCCTTGCCGTCGTAAAAGATCGTTTTGATATCGGCGCTATCTTTGCCGCTTGCGCGCTTGATAGCCGCGTCAATGTTGTCTTTGGGCATATTTTGCGCCTTTGCCGTGGCGATCGCGGCGCGCAGTTTAGAGTTCATCAGCGGATCTTCGCCGCCCTCTTTCGCAGCCATCGTTATGGCCTTGCCCAGTTTTGGGAAAAGTTTGCTCATCTTCCCCCATCTAGCTTCTTTTGAAGCGCGTCTGTATTCAAAAGCTCGTCCCATAAAATTCCTTAAAGCTTAAATTTAAAAACGGGTGATTATAACGAAAAACTCTTAAATTTCAGGAGCGGGCGTTGAAATAAAATTTATTAAAAAGTAGTATAAGTTTTGAAATTTTAATCCAAAGGAGAGGCTCATGGCTTTGAAACAAAGCGTAAAATTTAAGGCGCAAAATATCCACTGCGAAAACTGCGCAAGGACGATCAAAAACGCGCTCAAGGATGATTTCGGCGAGATCGAGGTGGACGTGGCAAGCGGAGTGGTGAGTTTAAGCCTAGATC
>CAUSBF010000212.1:0-3215 GCA_963529595.1 uncultured Campylobacter sp. | reverse complement strand
TTTGCGCTCGATATGACGGAGGATTTTACGATCACGGCTACCGATTGCGATCTTGGCAATCTGCAGAAAAATTTCATAGCAATAAATCCCGAGCCGATAAACGTATAGGGCAAAATTTAAAATTTCATCGTCGCGGTTTTATCATCGCGCGCAGCACTCGCCCGCCCCAATGCGCCCCACTCTGCATAACGCCGCCCTGCTCCGCCCGAAGTGCCGCCATTTCCGTCTAACGCCATCCGCTTCAACTGGTATACGTCCTGCTCTGTATGATGACGCCCTACCTCGCCCGACGTGCCATCATATCCGCACGGCGTGCCGTCTTTACCGACCGGCGCTCCGCCCGGTAGATGTCCGTAAGCGCAAATTTACTCGCTCGCTGTTATGCGACACATCCATTCGAGCGCTAAATTTAACCGCGAGCCGTGCCGCAAAGAATAAGTGTTTAGCAACAAAGCGCCCGATAAAATTTTACGCCTAAAGATCAAAAGCGGCTCGGACAAGCTCGCGCAAAAGCCCGATTTTAAGACGAAATTTAGCGCCCGTCTGTTTAAAAAAGCCGCTATTTAGCTATAAGCTTGTAAAATAGCGCACAAATTTAAAGGCGAAAAATGTACGTAATATTCGAAGGTATCGACGGCGTGGGCAAAAGCACGCAGATAGCGCGACTGGCGGCGACTTTCCCGCAGGCGATCGTGACCAAGGAGCCCGGCGGCACGAAGCTCGGCGAGGCAGTGCGAAGCTTCGTTTTGGGTGAGGATTTTAAGTGGCCGCGCGGCAGCGTAAATCTGCGCGAAGCCTGCGGCGAAATCTCAAAGCGCGCCGAGCTGCTTTTGTTCCTCGTAGACCGCGCCGAGCACTACGAGCGCGTGATAAAGGGCGGCGCGGACAGGCTCGTGCTAAGCGATCGCGGCTTCATCTCGGGGCTTGCCTATGCGCTGGCAAACGACGAAAACGCTGATCTTAGCGAGCTCATCGCGCTTAATAAATTTGCGCTTGGGGGCAAATTTGCAGATAAAATCGTGCTGTTCTTGGCGGACGAGCAGCTCGTCAAGAAACGGCTTAAAACGCGCGCTAGCAGCGACATAATCGAGGCTCGCGGGCTTAAATACCTAATGCGCGTGCAAGATCTTATGGCGCAGGCGTGCACGGCGTGCGGCGTTCAGACCCTGCAAATCGACGCCGCGCAATCCGAAGAAGCGATCTGCGATCAGATAAAAAATTTCATACTTTCTTAAAATTTTAAGGCGTGGAATTCTGCCGCTGGAGTTGATTTCTGGGCTCTGCCGTGAAATTTTAGCTATGGAATTCCGCCCATAAATTTCATCTTCGAATTTCGTCATGGAATTTTACAGGAGAGATTCTAGGTAAAATTTCATGGGCGAAATTTGTTTTATAATTTCGCGGCAAAATTTCGCCATAGAATTCTGTCTTAAAATTCCGCCGCAGACCAAAAAGCGCGGAATTTCATAAGCGAAATCCCGCGCGGAATTTTTATACGCGGATTTTCAGGCGGAATTCCACTTAAGCTTTAAATTGAAAGGATAATAATGAAGACGTTAAAGTTCGTTTTACGTAAGGTTTTTAAATTTATATTTCTATTTTGGGTGGTCATAAGCTCGCTTTTCGGCACATATATGATCGCGGATAAATTTTTCGGCCGCACCGTCGTAGCCTGGACGCTCATCCGTGATTTTAGCAGCGCTTCGCTGGATCTTAAGGATTTTAGCATCAGCGCCCGCTTAAGAGCTACCACTATCGGCGGACGATTATGGCGCGACGAGCGCGAGCCGAAGCCCGACTTCTCGGACGACAACTCCACCGGCACCCCGTATGAACTAAGTATAAAATTTGACCACGTGAGCGCGCCCGGGATCGTGCTGAAAAATATCAAACTCGAGCAGGTGCAAAGCGGGCGCGTCGTTTTTGAAAAAGATGAGCTGGAGGTGTCGATAGAGATGGGCTATAGCGGTTACAAAAGCGGTGGATTGGAGATACCTGATCTCGATTCTACGCATGTCAAACACAGACTGAGCGCCGAAATATGCGTGCCTGGGGGCACTTGCACAAACTTCACGCATTATTTCTTGCCGTACAGACATGTAGAGGGCACAGCGGCTCTGCGAGGTATTTTTTAACTGCGAAAGATTCGGCGTGAAATTTTAAAACATAAAATTTACGGCGACATGGGTTAATTTGGCGGAATAAACGAGTAGATTATCAATGCCCACAACGTGGCGATATGGTTTATTTGCGAGATAGAATTTTGCCGCTCGCCGTATTTTTATAAAATGGAATTTTGCAATTTCGCGGCGCATAAAATTTATAACGCAGCGTGAAATTCTACCGGCAAAATTTAAAGCGACGTAATTATAAAATTCCGCGCGGTGTATTTATGCGATGGAGTAGCGCTATTTTTTATGACGCTTGCGCCACGATGAGAGTTTTTGCATGCAAGTAGAACAAATTAGGCATATCATGCACACAAGCGTAAGCACTACGCAAGAATAGAAAAAATCGCTCAGGTTTGCCGTTTTATCCTTAATAAATGTCATATAAATCCAAAGCAGTACTGCAATCACAGCGATGAAAAAAAGCAGTACCGCCCAAAATAGTCGCGCTAAGCTAAGTAGCCGCTCGGCAAAGCTAAACACCAGTTGTGTCAAATGAGGCGCGCGGCTCTTAATAGCGCAGGCGGCTGCGTAAATGTATGCCATAATTATCATCGCAACAAGCGCAAGCGCCGCGCAAGTGTAGAAAAAATCGCCTAGGTTTGAGAATACGTCTTTTTTGGACGCAAGGTAGATCGCGTAAAACACCGCCGTGACGAAAAAAATTAGACCAAACGTAATCAAAATGTCCCAAACTAAAGATAGTGCGCGCTTCGCGGCATCCAGCGAGCTCAACGCAAAATCGCAGGCATATTTCAAAGGCGTTCTGCGGCGCTCGACTTCCAAGGCGACGAGGCTGCCTAAATATCCTTGTTTGCAGTATTTTACGCGCACTAAATCGCCCTGCTTAAACAAGAACGACCTGCAACGCATACGAAAGCGAACGCCGTCGATCTCAAAAAGCACGAGCGTCTCGATCTCCTGCCTAAGGGCGCGGACGTGCAAGTTTTCTATCCTGCCTTCGATACAGGGCTGCTTATTTCGCATAATCCTCCAAATTTAAGTTAAATTTAGCGCCGCTTGCTAGCGCTTGTTTGCTCGGCGTTA
>CAUSBF010000211.1:0-3249 GCA_963529595.1 uncultured Campylobacter sp. | reverse complement strand
GCTTCTTTGAGGTGCAAAACTTGAGCGATTTTTACGGCAAAAGCGATCTTACCTACGACGTAAATTTTGAAATTTTACGCGCGGCGTTTGAGGACGCGGGCGCCGTGACTACGGATTTTAAAAGACAGATCGCGGCTCTCATAGACTTCGGCGCGGTCCAGCTTTTAGAGCTTTTTATGCAAAAAAGCGGCGAGAAGGGCTACCTGAACGCGCTTTTGCAGTTCAATCACCTGCGCGCTGAGTTTGGCGAGAAGTTTAAGATGATAAAATTTAAAAAGGGGCTTTGATGAAAGCTTTTATCGATTGCGACTGCGAAATTTTGCAAAAGACGCTGGAATTGTTTTTAAAAGATCATACCGCAAGTGCGCAGGATTGCGACTTTGTGATAAGCGATGAGCCGCAAAGCTCGGCAAAACCGCTATTTTTAATCGGCGAGGGCGGAGATTTGGCGCTGCCGTTTTCCAAGCAGATGTTATTATCGACGCTAGAGGATTTTCAAAGCGAGCTAAAGCGGGATTTTAGCGAATGCGATGCAACGGAAGAGGAAATTTGCGCGCTGTTTGATGAGTTTAAGGCAAAAATCATCGAAATTTTAAGAAGGCAAAATGGCTAAATTTTCCAAATCCGGCGGCGCGCTCTTTACGCAAATTTCAAGCGGCATTTATAGGGGCAAAAAGCTCGCTCTGCCCGCGCTTTCGAGTACGCGCAGCACGAAAAGCATCGTAAAGGGCTCTTTTTTCGATATGTGGCGAGCGGAGTTGCGTGGCGCGGCGTTTATCGAGTGCTTCGGTGGCAGCGGTGCGATGGCACTTGAAGCACTAAGTAACGGCGCAAAAAACGTTTATGCAATCGAAAAGGACGCCGCCGCGCATAAAATAATGCGGAAAAATTTTGAGCTTTTCGGGCTCGGCGCAAACGCGATTTTGGGCGATTGCTTCGAGCGACTGCCTGGAATTTTGCAAGAGTTGCAAGCGGGCACGAACGGATGCTCGGGCGGGAATTCGTTAAATTTAAGCGGCAAAAATTTCAAAAACAGCACTGCCGGTGCCGCCTGCTACGAAAATTTAAGCAGCGAAAAAGAGGGCTGTCGCAAAAGCTTTAGTAGCGTAGAGCAGGGCGAGAACGGATACCGCGCCGCGCAAGGCATCGGAGCGGAAAGCGGCACGCAAAGCGGCGTGAAAGATTTGGCTAAATGCAGCACGCGAAGTAGTATGTCTGACAGCGCTCAAAATGGCGCGCAGGGCGGCACAAATGGCGATTACGCAGGCGAGGGCTTTGGCGATTGTGTCCAGATTGTCGATTATGCGGGCGCTTCTAGTATAAAATACTGCGTGAATTCGCTAACTACGGACGCCGCGAGCTTTAGTGAGAAGTTTGACGCTAGCTTCGCTTCGCAATACGACTCTAGCGACGCCGAGACCGCTAATTGCAACTTAAATTTGAGCTCAAAATGCGGCGTAAGTTCTAATTTTGACGCAAATCGCGGCGCAAGCTCAGGTGCAGGCTTAGGCGCGAGCTGCGAAGAAAAAGAAATCTTAAATTTAGGCGAAAATTTTGATTCTAGCTGCAGAGAAAGTTTACATTCAAGCGCAAATTTCATCTATGATTCGAGAAAAAATTCCACTGCGAATTCTGACGGCAATTTTGCCGCTAGCTGCAAAGAAAATTCGCGTCCGAACGTAAATTTAACCCGCGGTTTAAGAAAAAATTCTGGCGCCAACTCCCGCGAAAATTTATCCTGCGGTTTAGGCGAAAGCTCTACCGCAAACGATTTAGGTAAATGTTCTGTTGCAAATTCTAGCGAAAGCCATACCGTAAATTCCAGCGAAAATTCCGTCTCCGATCCCGCGCGCAGAGTGTTTGTATATCTGGACCCGCCGTTTGCGATCAGGCAGGGCTTTGGCGAGATTTACGAGCGGATACTGGCGCTGATAGCGCGCCTAGGCTCCGCGCAGTGCGAGCTGCTAATCGCTATCGAGCATATGAGCGAGCTTGAGCTGCCGCCTAAAATCGGCGATTTCGCGCTGCTTAAATCGCGAAAATTCGGCGCTACGACGATGAGTTATTACGCAAGATGAAAAATTTAAAGCAGATTTTGGATTACTACGCCGATTTGAAAAATTGCGACGCGGATCTTTTCGGAGCGCCCGATCCGCTGCAGGTCGCAAAGGGACATCGAAACGACGTCGCAGCGCTTATCTGCGCGCTGTTTGCTTACGGGAGCGCGGCTCAAATTTTAAAATTTCTCCACTCGCTTGATTTTTCGCTTTTAGACGGGAGCGATGAGCGTATTAGCGCGGAGCTTGCGGGCAAAAAATATAGATTTCAAAGCCCACGCGATGTCGCTGAAATTTTTATAACTTTAAAGCGGCTTAAAAACAGCCTTAGCATCGAGGAGAGCGTGCTTCGCGGCATGCAAAAAAGCGGACGGATCGAGGATGGGATAAATTTTTTAATCGGCGAGATTTACAGATTAAATCCCTACCGCAGCCCAGGATATGAGTTTTTTTTCGGACGCGGCTTTGCGCAAAAGCCCACGTTGCCGTACAAGCGCTACAATCTTTTCCTGCGCTGGGCGGTGCGCGACAGCGATATCGATCTGGGGCTGTACAAAAAGATCGAAAAATCGCGCCTCCTCATCCCGCTCGATACCCATACGCACAAAGTTTCGCTTAAACTTGGGCTGATCGATCGCAAGAGTTACGATTTTGAGGCGGTTTTGCAGCTTACGCAAAGCTTAAGGCGCTTCGATCCGAGCGATCCCATCAAATACGACTTCGCGCTGTATCGCCTCGGACAGAGCGGCGAGATAGATAAAATTTTGCCCGAACTAAGCGGCGAGTTTAGATAAAATTGTGGAATAATTGGCGAAATTTTATCTGGTACGCGTGATGAAATTTTATGAGCTTTAGTGCGGGTGTGTAACGGAATTTTGCGCTGTTTTGCCGCATAAGCGGAGCTGGCTTTATGGATTTGCCGTGCGTCTTGAGTACAGCGCGCCGAAATTTCATAAAATTTTAGCAAAAGATCGCTTCATAAAATTCTGCAAATTTCACGGATAGCTGCGCGAAATTTATAGGGCTATCTTGTAGAATTTGGGTAAAATTCCACAGCCTTGTGCTTCTTAAATTTTATTAAATTTTGCAGCTCGTGCGCGACGCGATATATTGCATGTCACTAAAACGTCAATCACGCGACAAATTTTATAAAATTTAAGCGGGATCCGTGCGGCAAAAACTACTAGAATTC
>CAUSBF010000210.1:0-3272 GCA_963529595.1 uncultured Campylobacter sp. | reverse complement strand
GCCTAGGTGCGCAGGTGCGAGAGCTGATCGGTTCAAATTTTGAAATTCCAACTAACGCAAGCGCCGAGAGATACGACATTTTAAGCGAGTATCTAGCATATTTTGAGAAGGAATTTGCGGCTCTTAAGGGCTTTGCCGCGCCTTTTATCATCGACTGCGCAAACGGAGCTGCAGGCGTTACTGCTACTAAAATCATAGAAAGGCTAGGGCTAAACGCTAAAGTTTTATTTCCACAGCCAGACGGCAATTTCCCAAACCACCACCCAGACCCCAGCGAGGAGAAAAATTTAGTCGATCTTAAAGCTGCGATGAAGCAAGACGGCGTGAGCTTAGGCTTCGGCTTTGACGGAGATGCCGATAGGATCGCCGTGCTAACTCCGCGCCGCAATATCAAAGGCGACGAGCTAGCCTGCCTGCTTGCCTTAAATATGCACCATCCGCGCATCCTAGGCGAGGTCAAATGCTCGCAGGCGATGTACGATACCATCGATAAGATCGGCAAAAGCTTCATGGGCAAGACCGGCCACAGCAATATCAAAAAGGCGATGAAGGAGCTCGGTATTGATCTTGCCGCGGAGGTTAGCGGGCATATTTATTTTAAAGAGCGATATTTCGGCTTTGATGACGGCGTATATGCTATGATGCGCGTGCTTGAGCTCGTAGCTAAAGGATATGATTTGGACGCCGAACTAGACAAGCTGCCGCGAGTTTTTAGCACCGATGAGATTAAATTTAATACGAGCGAGGAGGCGAAATTTAAGATTATCGAGGCTCTTAAAGCTCAAATCCACGCAGGTATCGCGGAGCTACCGCCCATCCGCGATATTATCGAGATCGACGGCATCAGAGTACGATTTGATGACGGCTGGGCGCTCGTACGGGCAAGCAATACCACGCCCGTGATCGTAACCCGCTTCGAGGCCTCTAGTCCCGAGTTTCGCGACGAGATGCAGCGCGTATTTTTAGGTAAACTAGAAAATTTAAAGGACCAGAGATGAACGAATCTGAAAAGCAAGAGGTTGAGAAAAATATAAAAGAGCTTTTGGCTGCGAGAGCGGAATTTTTTAAATTCTTAGATGAGCGCGTGCCAAAAATCGCGGGTACCGACGTGTTTGATTTCGAGCGCGCAGGCGCGGCTAGCTTGAAAGAAATTTACGCGAAATTCTACGGATACGACTACGCCGCGCGCAAGCTGCTGCCATATTTATACCGCACTTATGGGCTAAATTTCGATGTCTGAGATCATCTTAGATCGCGCCGCTTATGCGCACAATCTAGCGCAAATCGCCGCCAAAGTAGGTGGAGCGGAGCGAGTATTTTTAGTAGCCAAGGATAATTCATACGGCCATGGCTGCAGGCTTTGCTGCGAGGAAGCGGCAAAGTTAGGCTTCGTACGCGCCGTAACGCGAAGTGCTGCGGAAGCTGCGCAAATTGCGGATTTATTTGATGAAATTTTAGTGCTCTCGCACATTCCGCGCGGGGACGAGGACGAGCGGTTTTGCTACGCAGTAAATGATCTGAGCTACTTCTCGCGTCTTAAACGAGGGCTTAAAATTTACATCGCTGCAGATACCGCGATGCACAGAAACGGCATCGGTGCGAGCGAGTTAGATGAGGCGCTTAGGCTGTGCAGGGAGGGCGGATTTAAGCTACGTGGCTTTTTCACACACTTTCGCGCAAGCGACGAGCTAAGTGGAGATTTTTTCGCGCAAAGGCAAAATTTCATAGAATTTAAGCGTATCGCGGGACAAAAGGCTGCCGCCGCGGGCTTTGGAAATTTAAAATTTCATTCGAGCAACTCCGCAGCTATCGAGCGAAGTGCGGGCTTTGAGGACGAATACGTGCGCGTAGGCATGGCGCAGTTCGGCTATCCGCAATTTGACGAGAGCCTAAATTTACGCCCTGTGCTAAAGCTCTATGCCGATCTAATCAGCTCGCGCGTGCTAAAAAAAGGCGAGCGCGTGGGCTACGGCGCGAAATTTGAAGCGCCGCACGATATGAGGATCGGCACCTATGATCTGGGCTACGCCGACGGGCTATTTCGCTACGACGGCGAGGGCGAGCTAGCGCTTGCAAGCGGGCAAAAAATGCTCGGAAAAATGTCGATGGATAGCTTCTGCGCGGAATTCGGCGGCGAGCGAGTTTGCGTGCTGGACGATGCGCGGATTTGGGCAAAGCGCTTCGGCACGATCGAATATGAAATTTTAGTCAAATTAAATTCCAACATCCCAAGGAGATTTCAATGAAAGAGCTGCAAGGAGAAAATAACGAGCGTATAGGTTACGACGATAAAGGCTTATCTGCGCGAGGCGAGAGCTTTGGCGGAGGAGAGTATCCGCGCCAAAAAGGAGGGCTTCATATCTTAATCAAAGCTCTAATCGTCTTAGTGATTGCGGCGATTGCGTTTGCGATATTTGCAGTGCCGGTTTACAACAAGCTCGTAAGCAAAGATGAAGAAGTTAAGGCTGCGTGGAGCCAGGTACAAAACCAATATCAGCGCCGCGCCGATTTGATTCCAAATTTCGTAGAAACCGTCAAAGGCTACGCTAGTCATGAAAAAGATACCTTAGAAGGCGTCATAAATGCCCGCGCTAAGGCAACTGCAGTCAATATCAATGCAGAAAGTTTAGCGCAAGATCCGGAAGCGTTTGCGAAATTTAACGGCGCTCAAGGCGAGCTTAGCTCGGCCCTATCGCGCTTGATGCTGGTAGTCGAGCGCTACCCGGATCTTAAGGCAAATCAGAATTTCGCAGACTTGCAAAATCAGCTCGAAGGCACGGAAAACCGCATCGCTGTAGCGCGCAAGGACTACATCGCTTCGGTGCAGGAATATAACAAGCTAATTAGAACCTTTCCTACAAACATCATCGCACGCATCGTAGGATTAGGCGGCGCAAAACCTAGCTTTAGCGCTGATAGCTCAAGCCAAAAAGCCCCTAGCGTCTCGTTTAAATAAACGCTAAGGGAGACAAATGCTAAGCGAGCAGTGCAAGCAAAAAATCCATGAGCTAATCACGAAAGCCGAAGCTGCAAGCGGTGCGCAGATCGTCTGCGTGGTCGCGCGCGAAGCAAGCGAGGACTGCGAAGCTAGCTACAGCGCGGCGGCAGTGACGGCGTTTGCGATAGGCATCATTCTGTGCTTCGTGCCGCAAATAAGCAAAGCTGAGCTACTGCAGATCGTAGCGCTCAGCTTCATTGCGATTAAAGCTCTGCTAGCTAAATGCCCCACGCTTTTAACTCTAATCACGCTTAAATCTCGCAGACTTCGGCTC
>CAUSBF010000209.1:0-3307 GCA_963529595.1 uncultured Campylobacter sp. | reverse complement strand
CCTGTAGATCGCGCAGGCTTATCGGTTCTTCGCTTAGCAGATCGACGCTGCCGTCCCTGGGACAGATGTCGATGAGCGGGGAGTTTTTTAAAAATCTTTGCGTCTTAAACATCAAGCGGCGCGCCAGGCTCTGATAATCCTCGCCGCCAATGCGAAAGGTGCGGTCCCGCAGCGCCGCGGTGATCTTTGCGGCGCGCTCTTGCGCTATGATCTTGCCGCCGAGCAAAATCAGCGTCAGATCGGCATCCGCCGCCTCGTCGAAATACGCCGTCGAAAATATGCATTTCGCGCCGCTTTGATCCAGATACTCGCGCACGATCGCCCACAGCTCGCTGCGCGAGAGCGGATCGACGCCGACGGTGGGCTCATCGAGCACCAAAAGCCGCGGACGAGCCGCAATAGCGCAGGCGACGCCTAGCTTTTGCTTCATCCCGCCGGAGAGCGAATCCACGGCGTAATCTTTAAATTTCAAAAGCCCCACGCGGCGCAAAAGCCCGCGCAGATACTCCTCGCCGTCTTTTAGATCTAGCCCTTTTAGACCCGCGAAAATGTTTAAATTTTGCCAGACGCTAAGCTCCTCGTAAAGCCCCAAGCTCTGCGACATATAGCCGTTTGCGCGGACGAATTCTTTATTTTCGCCGCTCGGGACGAAGCCTGCAAATTTTATCTCGCCGCAATCGGGCGCGATGATGCCGCAGATGAGCTTTAAAAGCGTGGATTTGCCCGCGCCGTCGGGGCCCGTGAGGCTAATGAGTCGCGGCGTATCGTCAATTCGCAGATCGAAATTTTCAAAAACGACGTTTTTGCTGCGATCCTCTCGCAGGTAAAATTTCTTTAAATTTACGATATTTAGTAGATCCAAGCCTAGCTCCAAATTTTATTTACTCGCCCCGACGCTTGGCGCGACGGAGCGAGACCTATGCACGCCCAAAAGGGCGCTCTTTATCGCGATGCCTTGCTTCTGCAGCCGCCGAAACGTCGTGGTTTTGCGGCAGCTACGGCATCTCAGTTCTACAACCGCCGTGCGCTTTAAATTTCGCGACGCACGTTGAACAATTTCGCCCAAACCTCGCATAAATTCGACGCAACTTACCGCAAGCGCGCGAAACCAAGCCCTATCACGCCGGGGTGCCCTGTAAATCGCCGCTCGAATTTTGCGTGCCCGCACGATGATCGGCGTTGCTTACGGCTCGCACCGAATATTCCGCGCGCCGCCCGATCCGTCTTGAGCGTGTGCATATCGCATCGGCTAGCCGCGCCGCTAACGATGCGCACACAACGCGCATGGACGGGGCGGTCTCCAAAACATGAAGCGACCTGTGAGCACTCGCGATAAATTTGCTTCAAAACGCAAACGAAAGCGAGTTTCAGACACCTGGCGAGCTGTGAGCGCCGAGCTCTCTATCTGCGCCGCGCTTCTTTCGGCGAAATTTTACCGCCGCCCGCCTTTTGGGCAAAATTTCACTTCCGCCTGCCTTTCGAGGTGAAATTTACCGCCGCCATCTCTTTTGACGAAATTTTACCTATTCTCGGCTTTCCTTAGCATAGTACCGACTTCAGCTACCGCGTCCTTTGGGCAAAATTTTACCGCCGTTTGCAACCTATATTTAATCGCGTCGCTTGTTTCGTAGTGAAATTTTACCGCCGTCCGCGCTCGGTTCGATCGTCGTTCGTTTATCACAAAACGCCTGCTAAAAACAAAGCCCGCTCCCGCTCTACCGCCCGGCTTTTACCTATTCTCCGCCGAGCCGCAAATTTTAAAATTTAGCCTGCGCTGCTTTGCAGCAAAATTTCGCCGAAATTTTACTCGCCGCACTACAGAATCCAATCTTTTACCCAAAGCCCTGCCTGCTCGCGCAAAACTCGCGCGATAAAATTTACGCCGCCTTTGTACGGCCTCGTTATAAGCGCGCAGCATTTCTATAGTCGTCTGCGCCAAAACGATGTATCTCTGGACGTAGCAAAAAATTTTATCGCCCTGCTCTGTCGAATAGGCGCCGTTAAAATTTCACCTCGAAGCGCGATTTTAAAATTCCATCAAACTCACGCCGTATGTCTCGCTCGCCGGGTGCCGCGTAAAATTGCCTGGCGCGAGCTTTGCTATCTAAATTTCGCTCGCAGTGTCCAAAGTGCCGCGCGCTAAATTTCGCTCATGCATTAAAATTTCACTCGCAGCGCTCGCCCGTCAAAATTCCACGCTTATCGGCTGGCCTAAGCGAAAGCTGCCGTCCTCGTCGCTGAAATCGGCGCGCGCCTCCCACACGAGATCGGCGCGCAGCTCCTCGGTTTGCACCGTGCGGGGCGTGTACATCGCGGTTTGGCTCACGTAGGCGATCTTTGCGTTCGCGCTAGAGCCGTCCGCGGCGATGATCCGCACGCTCTGTCCGGCACGCAGGAAGCGGAGCTGATTTTCGCTTAGATAAAATTTCGCGCGCTTGTTTTTTATTTCGCTAAGCTCAAAAACGCCCACGCTGGGCAGGCTGATGTCGCCAAGCTCCTTAAGGCGCGCTCTGATCTGCCCGCTAAAGGGCGCTTTTAGCACGCTTTGCGTCTCGATTTGGTAATTCAGATATTTCAGATTTTCCTCGCAGCTTGCCAAATTTGCGCGGGCGGCGCCGACATCCTCGCCGCGGTAGCCGCTTTGAAGCTGGCGCAGATTAGCCTGTGCGCTTTGCAGCTGGGCTTGCGTGCGCTTCATCGAGTAAAACGCCTCGTCGATCTGCTGCTTGGACGCGGAGTTGGTTTTGCCTAGGCTCTTGAGGCGCTCGTTCGTCAAAGTAGCGAGCTGTAGGGCGTTTTGCAGCGCGCTTACGTTCGCCGTCGCCATCTCGATCTCCTCGCTACGAAAGCCGCTTTGCAGCTTTTGCAAGCTAAATTTAAGCCCGTCGCACCTCGCGATCTGAATACGCCTTTGATAGCTCAGATCCGCCGTATCCAGAGCCGCTAAGACGTCGCCAGCCTGCACGAAATCGCCCTCCTCGCGATAAAGCGCGCTTATGCGACCGCTGCGCTCGAAGCTAAGCGAACTCTGCCTGATATCGATGATGCCGTAGGCCTTGTGCGCGACCTCTTCGCGCCTATCGAGATTGAAGTAGATCGCCGCGGCGAGGGCGGCCAGCGCAAAAATGACGAAAAATAGAAGCCTTTTCATAGATCGCCTTAAATTTTGATATGCGGTTATTATAAAATAACTTTTCTAATGCGGCGCTGATATTTGAGGTTTGGGCGGTGATTTTATAAATTGATCGCATAAAATTGCCGTATTGAATTGACCGTTGCACGCGAGATTAAAATTTAGCGCAGCGGG
>CAUSBF010000208.1:0-3311 GCA_963529595.1 uncultured Campylobacter sp. | reverse complement strand
GATGTGTTTGATACGCAGAAATTTTATGGGCTAAATTTATCCCACTTGCGCCTTAATCGTAACCTGAAAATCGGCGATATCGTCGGGCTCAAGGTTTCTGAGGAGCGTGAGCAGATTGCACGTCATCACAGCGCGACGCACCTTTTGCACGCGGCGCTTCGTGCGGTGCTAGGGGCTCATATCGCTCAAGCAGGAAGCTTAGTCGAAGCGGATCGCTTAAGATTTGACTTCTCGCATCCTAAGGCACTTAGCGGCGAGGAGCTAGCTAAAATTTGTAAATAATGCCGTTTGCAAGGGCTGTGCGGCAAAAACTGAGATTATGAATATAGATGACGCTAAAAACAGCGGTGCAATCGCGCTTTTTGGCGAAAAATACGGCTCAAAAGTGCGCGTTGTGAGCTTTGGAGAGATTAGTAAGGAGCTTTGCGGCGGAATTCACGTGCGTAATTTAAACGAGATAGGACCGTTTTTTATCGTCAAAGAAAGCGGTGTAAGTGCGGGCGTTAGGCGTATCGAGGCAGTTTGTTCGCGCGCCGCTTTAAATTTGGCGCTTCAAAATCGCGCTAAGCTTGCTGAAATTTCTGCGGAGCTAAAAGGGATTGAGCCTCTCCGCGCGATTGAGAAATTAAAAGATGAGATCAGATCGCTAAAAGATCAGATCAAGCATGCAAGCAGTTCTCATGCACTGGCATTTTTAAATGTCGGTGATATCAAACTTTGCGTAGCCTCGGTCGAAAGCGGTGATATAAAAACTATGATAGATGAGTTTAAAAATAGCCACGAAAAGGCGGCGATAATGCTGATGCAAGTGGGCACCGACGGCAAAATTTCAATCGCGGCAGGCGTTAAAAACGCGCCGATCAAAGCTGGCGAGTGGGTTAAGCTCGCGGCGCAAATTTTAGGTGGTGGCGGCGGCGGACGCGATGATTTTGCGACCGCAGGCGGCAGGGACGTGCTAAAAATCGAAGAAGCGATCAAAGAGGCGATCTCTTACGCAAAAGGTAAAATTTGAACGAGATCGATTCGAGCTTCATCAAAGCCTCGCAAATTTTGCCGCTGATTCACATTTTAAGCGTGATTTTTTTGGTCTGCGCGCAGATCTGCGTATTTTTGATCGCGCGGATTTTTATGAATTTAAGCAGTAAAAGTCAAGCGGATGCGAAGGATGTAAAATTTGCAGAAATTTTACGATATATGAAACGCTATGAGCAGTTCTTTGCGCTATTTTTGGTGATCGTTTGCGTAAGTGGATTTTTTCTTGCGGACGGCGGAAGTTTTAAATTTTCAGATCCTATGGTAAAAGGCGCGATTGCCACGTTGTGGGCTGGTGCCGGCTTTATACTACTAAATTTTATCTACATGCATTATAAAATTTTATCTTTGAAGCGAGCTTTGGATGCGGGAGATGAGCTTGAGGCGAATGAGCATTTAATCATCGTCGTTAAATATTTCATCCCGCTAAATATCGTAGTTACGCTGATTTGCGTTTATTTGGGCGTGACGGTGGGCGAGTTTTGATGATCTATTTAGCTTCCAGCTCGCCTACTAGGGCGCAAATTCTAAAGGATAACGGCGTAGAATTTACGCAAATTCCTTTTAATTTCGACGAAAGCGGCATTAGTAAGGACGATGCACGCACCTATGCTTACCGCGTTGCCGTAGCCTAGAAAGTGCAGTTTTTTAAAATTTATAAAAATTATGATAGAGTGCTGTTTGCCGATAGCTCCGTACTTGCCGGCGGCGAAATTTTAGGCAAGGCGCGGGATGAAGCGGACGCGTTAAGGATGCTGCGGGCTCAAAGCGGTGCTAGCTGCGCTGTTTATACTGCGATGATTTTTTGCAGTAAGGCGTTAGAGCTTTCGGCGCTTAGCGTCGCAAGCTTTGAATTCGCAGAATTTAATGAAGCAGATTTAAAAGGCTATATCGCTAGCGGCGATTGGTGCGGCAAGGCGGGTGCGATGAGTATCGAGGGCTTTAATGAAAAATATATCAAAAGCTCGCGTGGGTCAAAATTCACGGCGATGGGGCTTGATCTGGAAATTTTAAAGAGGTTTGTATGGTAAGAGTTTTATTTAGTTTTATTACGGTTTGTGCGTTTGCCGCAGGCGGGATTTTTTTGTATTTTTACTCGCAAATCCGCTTGGAATCGGACTCGATCATCGATTATCATCCCGAGCTTACGACTAAAATTTATGACCGCAACGGCAATTTGATAGCCAATGTTTTTAATGAACAAAATAGAATTTACGTAAAATTCGACGAGATCCCAGGTCGCGTGATCGAGGCGCTCGTAGCTATCGAGGATACGGCGTTTTTCGAACACGGCGGTGTGAATGTCGAGGCGATTTTTAGGGCGATTATTAAGGATGTCAAAGCAATGAAATTTGTCGAAGGGGCTTCCACGATTACGCAGCAGATCACGCGAAATTTAGTTCTTTCGAGCGAAAAGAAGCTTGATCGCAAGATCAAAGAAGCGATCTTATCGCTTAAGATAGAAAACGCCCTAAGCAAGGAACAAATTCTAGAGCGTTACTTCAACGAAGTGTATTTTGGGCACGGATATTACGGTATCCGCACGGCAGCCTTGGGATATTTCAAAAAAGATTTGCAAGATTTGAGCCTTAAAGAGATCGCGATTTTAGTGGGCTTGCCGAAGGCGCCTAGCAGCTTTGATCCTACTAAGCACCTGGATTTGTCGCTTTCGCGCGCCAATAACGTGATTTATAGGATGCATGAGCTCGGCTGGATAAATAAGACCGAATATGAGCTTGCGATGAACGAGCAGCCTACGATCTACAACGAAACGCTCACGCAAAACGTAGCGCCATATGCCGTAGATGAGATCATAAAAGAAGCCGAAAAAATTCTACCGGACGTCCGCACGGGCGGATACCGCATAGATACGAGCCTTGATTTAAAGGCGCAAGCGATGGCGCAAGAGGCATTAGTTTTCGGCTACAATGAAATTTTAAAGCGCAACAAAGACGCCAATGCAAGCAACGTAAACGGCGCTATGGTCGTCACGCATCCGCAAAACGGCGAAATTTTAGCCTTAGTAGGCGGCGTGGATTACGCGAAATCAAATTTCAATCGCGCCAGCCAATCCCAGCGCCAAACTGGCTCCAGCTTTAAGCCTTTCGTCTATCAAATCGCCCTTGATATGGGCTACTCGACGATGACTGAGGTGCCCGATATAGCTAGAGAATTCGACGATGGCAGCGATAAAACGTGGAAGCCGAAAAATTACGACAAGACTTATAGCGGCTACATCACGATCAAAGAAGCTTTAACACGCTCGCGCAACCTTGCCT